>JASFRP010000008.1:0-15301 GCA_050114895.1 Gemmatimonadota bacterium | reverse complement strand
GATGAGCCCCAAGGCCGTCCCGAACACGCACAGGCCGGCCAGACACCAATCCCAGAAATCCCATTTGGCCACAAAGACCTCCGTTCATGATGGAGGGTGCATCCGCGAGAATCGAGGAATACTTTTAATTGCGCCCGTAAAATAGGGGGGTTCGGACCAGAATGCGAAAGAGGAGAACGCCCTCTCGGAATCCTGGGCCGCCGGCTCGGAAGAGCCGCTCCCCGTGGGAGCTATCTCCTTCCCGAACCCGGGAAAACCCCGATCCCATGGCACATATCGTGCAATTTTCAGGACGGGTTTTCTCGATTGAAGGGGTCCGGAACGGCGCTTGGAACCCCCAACCCTCCGACAACGAGCAGAGATCCCCGGAATTCCGGGGCCGATGCAGATGAAAACACACGTTCTCCTGGGGGCAACCCTTCTTTTCTTGGGACTTTCCGTCCCCACGTCTCCTGCCCTGGCGCAGGGGGACGACATGTGCCTCATGTGTCACGGGGACCCTGCCATGCTCCAGGGGGTGGAGCGGGCGGATCGCCTCCTGGTGACGCCCGAGACCTTGGCGGGGTCAGTGCACGGCGCCGCGGGGGTGGGGTGCACCCTCTGCCACCAGAACATGCCGTTCCCCCACACGGCGGCGGACGTGCCTCCGGTCCAATGTGGCTCCTGTCATTCCAGCGAGGCCCAGCAGCAAAGCCGGTCCCTGCACGGTCAGGCGGCGGCCCGGGGTGATACCCTGGCCCCGTCCTGCGCCGATTGTCACGGCGGACACAACGTCAAGTCCAGCTCTGATCCCACGTCCCGGACCGCGAACATCAACGTCCCCGTCCTCTGCGGAGAATGTCACCGGGAGGGGGCTCCGGTTGCCAGGACCAGGGATATCCCCCAGGACCGAATCCTCCAGAACTACTCCATGTCCATCCACGGAGAGGGGCTCTTCCGGGCTGGGCTCAGCGTCACGGCGGTGTGCACCTCGTGCCACACCGCACACAACATCCTTCCCCACACCGATCCCCGGTCCTCCATCTCGCGGGAGAGGGTGGCGGCCACGTGCACCCAGTGTCACGCACGCATCGAGGAGGTTCACGTCCAGGTCATCGAGGGCCGCCTCTGGGAGGAGGAGCCCCACAAGATCCCCGCGTGCGTCGACTGCCACGCCCCACACCAGCAGCGGAGGGTCTTCTACGACGCCGGGGCGGCGAACGAAGACTGCATGGCGTGTCACGGGGATCCCACCCTGGTAGGGTACAGTCACGTGGCCCAGGATTCGGTCTCCATGTACGTGGATCAGGACGCCTACTCAGGATCCATGCACACGGGGACTGCGTGTGCCCAGTGCCACACGGACGTCACGCCGGGGCTGGACCGACCCTGCGAAACGGCCAGCCAGCCCGTGGACTGCTCCATCTGCCACGCGGACCCCGTCGAGCAGTACCAGACCGGCGTGCACGGCCGACTCGCGGCCCAGGGGGATCCCGACGCACCCACTTGCCTGGACTGCCACTCCAAGCACGCCACGCTGGACAACCAGAATCCGGCAGCCCCCACCTACGCCCGGAACATCCCCGACCTCTGTGCTACGTGTCACCGCGAGGGGGAGGCGGCGGCGACACGACTCGGGGCCGAGGGGTACGACCAGGGGATCGTGGGCTCCTACGAGATGAGCATCCACGGGGAGGGACTGATCCAGAGTGGGCTGGTGGTGACGGCCACCTGCGAGGACTGCCACACACCGCACCGCCCCCTCCCTCCGGACGACCCGGAGTCCACGGTCAACCCGTCGAACATCTCCGCCACCTGCGGGGTCTGCCATCACGGGATCGAGGAGCAGTTCGAAGCTTCGGTCCACTGGGAGCGAAGGGGGGACGCCGACGAGCTGGAATACCCCACCTGCGAGGACTGCCACACCTCCCATTCCATCGCCCGCACCGACCGGGGTGACTTCCGCCTCACGATGATGAACCAGTGCGGCCGCTGCCACACCGAAGAGGTGGAGACCTTCTTCGACACGTTTCACGGAAAGGTCTCCAGACTGGGTGATCAGGGAGCCGCCAAGTGCTACGACTGTCACGGCACACACAACATCCTTCCCCCGGATGACCCCAACTCGACCCTCAGCCGGGCGAACGTGGTGGCGACCTGCGCCCAGTGTCACCCTGCGGCCAACGAGCGATTCACCGGGTACCTGACCCACGCAACGCACCACGATCCAGGCAAGTACCCGCTTCTCTTCTATTCCTTCTGGGCCATGACCACCCTCCTGGTGGGAACGCTGACGTTCTTCGGCCTCCACACGCTCCTCTGGCTGTGGCGGCTCTGGCGATCTCCGGAGCACTGGAAGCCGCATCGGGCCCACCGGATCCCGGAGACGGGGGAGAGGATGTTCAGGAGGTTCAACACCTTCGAGCGCATCCTCCACGGAGTCATGATCACGTGCTTCTTCACCCTGGCCATCACAGGGATGGCGCTGAAATTCTCCTACATGCGTTGGGCCCAGATCACCTCAGCGGTCCTGGGAGGATTCACCGTCACCGGAGCACTCCACCGGCTTGCAGCCATCACCCTCATCACGATCTGGATCGTGCACGTCTGGGACGTGGTGAAGAAGAAGCGAGAGTCCGGGAAGACGTGGTCCGCCTTCATCATGGACAAGCGGGACTCCCTGATGTTCACGAAGCAGGACGTCCTGGACCTCGTCGGTTCCATGAAGTGGTTCCTCGGGATGGGCCCCAAGCCCGAATACGGTCGCTGGACCTACTGGGAGAAGTTCGACTACTTCGCAGTGTTCTGGGGGATGGTGGTCATCGGTTCCACGGGATTGCTCCTCTGGTTCCCGGAGTTCTTCACCATCTTCCTCCCGGGGAAGTCGGTGAACATCGCCACCATCATCCACAGCGACGAGGCGTTGCTGGCGGTGGGCTTCATCTTCACCGTCCACTTCTTCAACACGCATTTCCGCCCGGACAAGTTCCCCATGGATCCGGTGATCTTCACCGGCCGGGTATCCGTGGATGAGCTGAAGGTGGATAAGCCGAGAGAATACGAGGAGCTGGTGGCCTCCGGGGAGCTGGAGAGGAACCTCTTCGAGCCCTATCCCCGGAACGTTCAGATCCTCTTCAGGGTTATCGGGTTCACGGCCCTGAGCATCGGCCTGACCCTGATCTTCCTCATCGTGTACTCCATGCTCTGGGGCTATCGCTAGGGAGGGAGTACCAGGAGTCGATTTCACACGAGCGATGATTTGGGGGGGTCCTGGCGGGATCGCCCGAAGTCGAACCGAGTCTGAGAGGGGTGTCGCCCCCGGGCGGCCCCCCTCTCGATGCTCTGCAACGAGCCATAGAGACGAAAGGATCAGAATCTTGAAGTTCTTCTCATCAAGTCGCAGACCCACCACGTGGATCGTCACCATGGGCCTCCTCCCCCTGGCGGCCTGTGGAGGTCGGGGGGACGGATCCGCCACGAGCGACCCGGAAGGGATGCCGGCCGCCGCGCAGCCGATGTCGGCTGAAGTCCAGAGCTTCGTGAGCCAGGGCAACGATGCCCAGCGGTCCGGGGAATACGAGACGGCGCTGGGCTTCTACCGGCAGGGGATGGAGCTGGCCCCCGAGCACCCGGTTCCACAGTTCGGGGCCCTCATGGCGGCCATGGCCCTGGGAGAGCAAGCCCTGGCTGATAGCCTCAGCGAGATGCTGGCGGTGACCTCCCCGGAGCTCCTGGCCATGCTCAATCCCGACGGGAGCATGGGCGGAGGGATGCCGGCGAACCCGCACGCGGGCGGAATGCCTGGGATGACCCCTCCCCCAGGAACATCGGGTGAGGTGGAAGGCCTTCCACCGGGGCACCCGGTCCTCTTCGAAGTGACCCCCGACACGCTCAGGCCGGACACCACCGGAGCCGGCTGATACCCCGCCCGACGTGAGCTAATCCTTTCGGCGGGGTGGGGAAGGCGGACAAGCAGGAGGAACAACAATAGAGAGGGGTCGGCGGAGATTCTCCGTCGACCCCTCTTGGTGCCTCCGTGGAGCGCATGATGCAGGTCCCTTGGTCAGAAGAACCCACGCAAACCACAGGAGACGATTTGTGCCTGAAAGAAAGTTACGACCTGATCGCTCCTTCCACTACTCTAGATTGTCGACAGAATGAGGATTCTGTCTTCAGCACCCCCCGGACTTCTTCTTCTTCGCCGTGCCCGCCGCCATCGCCGGAGGCGGGGCAGTGACCGACACGGCCTGCACCGCCGCCCCGGAGAAGAAGGCAGAGATCTGATTCTGCCTCAGGACCCGCTCCCGCTCCGCCAGGCTCACTCCTGATGGCTCCGCCGGGGTCAGGACCTCGGCTCTCCACCCTGACAGTCCTCCGGCCACGAACCGGTAGTCCAGCACCCTGGGCCAGCCGGCGGGGGTCTCGGTCATCCTCCCGTTCTCGTCGTAGACCACCACCGTTGTCCTGGTGGGGGTGTTTCTGAGCAGGTCCAAAGCGGACTCCTCGCCCGCCGGGACCGCCCCGGGGATTCCCCTTTCGCCCTCGGGATCGGCTCGGAGATCGAGAATGAGGATTCCCGGCTCCCTCTCGATGAGGGATTGCGCGAGGCTGAGGGGGGCCACGGACGCCATCTGCAACGGGGGAAGCTCAGGCCGGGGGCCCGTGAGCGCCAGCGCCAGCAGGACGACGGCACTCAGGCTTCCCCCCACAACCAGCTTGAGCCCGGGGCGATTCCGGGGCGTCAGCTCCACGGGGGAGCTCCGCCTCTGAAATATTCGCTCCACCTTTTCCGCACCCATGAAAGCCGCGGTTGCTCCCAGCACCAACGCCAGCACCAGCGCCAGGGGCGGGACCCCCATCACGGTCGGAAGGAGGGAGACCTCGCCGGATCCCGCCTGATAGAGAGCCAGGAGGCCCGGAACCCAGTCCACCGTCACGGTGAAGAGAGCGATGCCGACGAAGATCCCGCCGAAGGTGACCCAGGCATCGATGCGCCCCGAAACCATGGAGACCACCGAGGTCCCCGGGCAAAGGCCGCTCATGATGAACCCGACCCCCAGGAGAAATCCGCCCACCGCCTGCGCCGGGATGAAGTTCAGATTGACCCACATCGCGGAAATGTCCGCCAGGCCCACAGCCTGGAGCCCGAAGATGCCCACCATCGCCACCAGGATGGCCGTGAACATCACCTTGAAGACGGTCATGTCGTTCAGATAGAACTGTCCCGCCAGTTTTCGGGCGTTCCCGAATCCGGCCCGCTCCAGGATGAATCCGAAGAGGAAGCCTATTACCAGCCCCGTCAGGAGCCGAAGCTCCTCGGAGGCGAAGACCAGGGGAAAGGTCGTGGCACTCATGTCCATTCCCTCCTCACCAGGCGGGCAACGGCGTACCCCCCGGCGAAGACCATGAGCATGAAGATCCAGCTGCCTGTGGCAAACAGCGCACCGCCGCTCAGCGCCTGCCCGGAGGTACACCCCCTGGCCAGGGCCGCCGCGAAGCCCATGATGACTCCACCGCCGGCCGCATAGTAGAGCCGGCCACGAACCGAGATGTTCGGCCCCTTCTCCACCTTCGTAGCCAGCCGCCCGGCGCTGAGGGCCCCGATGAATCCCCCGATGATGACCCCCATGACCTCCACCACCAGCCAGTCTCGGAGGGGGTTGGCCCCGTTGGCGACGTAGCTCTTCAGGACGGTGTTGTGTGCCGTCCACTCCGGGGCCAGGTGGCTCCCGACTGCGGCCAGGGAACGCTTCGGCAGGGCCGTGGCCCCCAGACCATTTCCGGCCACGAGGTAGGCGGCGAGGAGGACGAGCCCCAGAGCCACGCCGGCGACGTACGGATTCCAGTATTCCTTCGCTTTCATTTCTCCATTACCTCATTGCGATGTCGCTGACCCAACCCGTCGCCTGTCCCGCGAAGACAAGGATCCAGCGCAGGGCGAAGCCACCGAGGAGAACCAGGATTGCCGTACCCTTTCCGGGAACGGCTCCATGCTTCAGCTCCAGCCACTCTCCCAGGAGAGGGGCCAACAGTCCCAGTGCGATCACCAGCGTCCAGAATGCGGCGGTATAGGGTCCGCCGAAGAGCATGGCCACGGCCCCCTGGGAGGTGCTCCCTCCGGTGGCCAGACCGATGATCCAGAGGGCCATGATGGCCAACTCGACGCCGATGAGGCCCATGTCGGCCCGGCTCAGGATGAGCCGCTCTTCTTTGGACAGTCCGAAGAGGAGCATGAACGCGGCTCCGGTGGAGAGCCCCGAGACCAGGAAGAGCGGTCCGAGGAGCGCCGAGTTCCACAATGGACGGGACGCCATCGTCCCCAGGAGGACCCCGGTGTAGATCCCCAGGGCTGCCCCCATGACGATGTTCAATGCGGCGAGAAGAGAGATCCGCCGGTGCACCCAGGCATCGATGCTCCGGACCCAGGGCAGCCCGTTCAGCTTTTCCCGAGCGAGTCCCTTCCAGGGCTCCGGTGTGGTGATCCACGCCAGGAGGACCGAGACGGGATAAATCCCCAGGAGGATCCATGCTCCCCAGGACATCGGGGAGCTCAGCTTGAACGCCATGTAGAAGCGCCACGCGTTGAATGGATGCTCCAGATCCAGCCACAGAAAGAACATTCCCAGGGATATGGCCACCGGAGCCGTCCAGGGGAGGAGGGAGAGGGCCGTGGAGGTCTTCTCCCCCTTGCCCCGGAGCATGCGCACCCCGGTGAAGATCATGATCCCCGCCACCATCCCGCCGAGGAAGAGGTAGAGGGGGATCTCCCAACCCCATACGTGCATGGTGGGGTCGATGAGATGATTGTGCCGCGTGTTCGTGATCTCGTTCATCGATCCCTCACCTCAGGTAGAAGTGTTTCGGCTGCGTCCCTGCCTCCGGCTTCAGGACGTACCATTCCCTGGTGGCCAGGAGGCGAGACACATCGCTCTCGGGATCGTCGAGATCGCCGAAGTGGATGCTCGAAGTAGGACAGATCTCCTGGCAGGACGTGGTCGCCACCCCGTTCTCGATGCGGTGCATGCAGAAGGTGCACTTGTCCGCCGCACCGCTCCGGGGATCGATGTACCGGGCTTCGTAGGGGCAGGCGGCGATACAGGCCTTGCATCCCGAGCACTTGTCCGGATTCACCTGCACTGTGCCTCCGGGTCCGTAGTGGGAGGCCCCGGTGGGGCACACCTCGACGCAGGGTGCATTCTCGCAGTGGTTGCACCGTTGCGACTCGATGGTCAGTCGGAGCTTGGGGTATTCACCCTGGAGGAGGGTGTAGATCCAGTCCCGGGAGTATTCCGACGGGGTATCGTTCTCCGTCTTGCACCCGATGACGCAAGCCGCACATCCGACGCAGGTGGCGGTGTCGATGACCATCCCATACCGGACGTCGCTCATGACACCACCTCCCCCCCTACCTCCGTCGTCACTCCTTCATTCAGCGCCACCCGGCGTCCGCCCCGGCCACTTTCCTCTTCGGCCGCACTGACCTGTGCGCCTTCCGCTCCTTCCTGCCTGACCTGGGCCTCCACGTCCGCCGCCCTGAGGAAGGTCACGAAGTTCACGTTCATCCCGGTGCCTCCCATGACGGGGTCCGTCTTGTACCGGGTGATGAGCTCCGCATCGTCGATCCCCTTCCCGTATACCTGCCTGAGCCTTCGGGCTTTCCGTCCGTACCCGTGGACGACGAAGACGGCGTCCGGATGGATGCGGTCCGTCACCTTCACCGGCGCGGAGAAGCTGGAGCGGACGCCATCCTGGTTCTGGAGATAGACCCGGTCGCCGGTCTTGAAGCCCCAGCGCTCCGCCACCTCCCGATTTACCCACACCCCGTTCTCGTCCATCACTTCCGAGAGAAGCCGGTTGTTGGTGGTGCGGCTGAACGTGTGCACGGGGGACCGGCCGAAGAGGAGCCGGTAGTAGCCTCGGGGCGGATCCTCCACCTCCCCGTCGTGCCAGGTGGGCATGGGATCGAACCCCTGTTCTGCCAGCCGCTGGGAGTAGAGCTCGATCTTCCCGGACGTCGTGTAGAAGACCGGGGGCGCTCCCTCCTCGAAGTAGAGGGGGCGGGGCTCGCCCACGATGACACCGTCCCGCTGGAGAACCTCGCAGTCCAGCCCGGCGTCGTGAAGGCGGGTCTGGGCATACTCCATGGAGTCCTTCCAGGGGAAGAACTCCGGAAGCCCGATGCGCTGCCCCAGCTCCCGGGCGATCCACCACCCGGGCTTGGAGTCGTACATGGGTGGCACCACCTCCTGCCGAACCGCCACATACGGCTCCCGCCACGCGGGCGCGTAGACCTCGTCGCACCGTTCCAGGTAGGTGGCTTCGGGAAGGACGACGTCCGACCACCCCACGATCTCCGCCGGGAGCACGTCCACCGTCACCAGGAACTCCAGCTCCTGGATGGCCCGGTATGTCTCCTCCGGGTTCGGGAGCGTGGTGGGAAGGTTGGAGCCGTACACCATCCATCCCCTGATCCGGGAGTCGCCGATTCCACTGGGGATGGTGGCGTTGCACACGCCCTGCGCCAGGACCTCGTCCGCCAGCGGATACTGGCTCGAGTCCGGGCGGTCCGCCCTCCCGCCCTCGGGGTCCAGGTACCCCGGATACTCGTAGGGGGGAATCTCAAGAGTCGACGGCATGAAGAACCCACCCTTCCGTCCCCACGAGCCCAGAAGGGCGTTCAGAATGGCGACGGCCCGGGAGCGCTGGGTGTCGTTCCCGTACCACACCACGTGCCGCCCAGGGTGTACGAGCGTGGCGGGGCGGGCCCCGGCCATCATCCGGGCCGTGCGCCGGATCTGTTCCGGATCCAGCCCCGTCCGAGTATAGGCCCATTCCGGCGTGTACGGCTTCACGTGTTCCCTGAGCTGCTCGAAGCCGTAGGCATAGGCCTCCAGGTACTCACGGTCGTAGAAGCCCTCGCCGATGATGACGTTCATCCAGGCCAGAATGAGGGCGAGGTCCGTCCCCGGCTTGATGGGCATCCACTCGGCGGACTTGCTGGCCGCCACCGAAAAGCGGGGGTCCACGGTGATGACCGTCGCGCCGTTCCGGATGGCCTCGGCGAACTCCTGGACCTGCGTGTTGTGCATGTTCTCACCCAGGTGGGTCCCGATGAGAACCAGGCAACGCGCGTTCTTGATGTCCGTGTTCTCCGGAGAGCCTACGCCCCAGCCGTAGGTCAGATCGAACCCCACGTCCCGGGGCCCTCGGCACTGGGCGTAGGACGGCGCCGCGATGTTCGGGGAGCCGTAGGCGTGGAAGAGGTGCTTCATCCAGTTCCCGCCGTACCCGTGGCTGAACAGGGCCAGGGCCGACGCACCGTACCGGGCCTTGATCCTCTCGAAGTTCTCCGCCACCTCGTTGAGGGCCGCGTCCCACGAGACCTCCTCGAACTCCTGCGATCCCCGCCGCTCTCGGCGAATCATGGGCCGCTGGAGCCGGTCCGGGTCGTAAAGGAGGCCCGTTCCGCCGGTTCCCCGGGGGCAGAGATGCCCCTGGGATAGGGGGTCCTTCGGATTCCCCTTGATCTTGGTGACTCTGCCGTCCTTCACGTGAGCCAGGATCCCGCACTTCCAGAAGCATAGCTCACAGAAGGAAGGGACCACCCGCTCCCCCTCCGTTCCGGGGTCCACCGTGGGGTTGCCGTACAGGCCGAACCAGTCGGTGGAGACGCCGCTGAGAGCTGCGGTTCCCGCAACCCCGTAGGAGGTCATCCGGATGAACTCGCGTCGCTTCATGCCGGGACCCTCCCGTCCCATCTATGCATTGATCTCGATTGTCCTGTATTGGTGACGTCCATCCTGGGGTAGGTCCGGATCCTGCCGGGCCCTGACCCCACCCAAGCCGAAGTGGCCGCCTGGATATGCAACCCTGGTGCCAAAACATGGCATTTTTTCTATGTAACGATATGACTGGGGTTTATGACGATATGATTGGTCACGGAAAAGATTTTCGACGGCGTCGAAGATGGGAGCAAAGGACAATATGCCCCAAACGCGGACCCAGACGTCCCCCTGGCGGGAGGGGCAAAATGGCCCGCCTCGGGGAAGGCCGGCCAACGAAAGGACAGGGGAACTATGAGTGAAGGGGTGGCCCGCTGAGAGCCACCCCTTCCAGCCGAGGCGATGCAGAAGTTGTAGGAACGGCTGGTCCGGTGCCGCGTTTTCGCCGCCTAGCCGCCCGTATCCGTTCTCCGTCCCGTTACCACCACTTCTCCGTCCTCATCCAGAGCCAGGACCATCCAGGTGTTGGTGGTTCCACAGAGGGTGCAGTAGGCGTGGTCCATGTCCACCACCTCCAGCTCGGACACCTGGCCACATCCCTCGCACTGGGCACGCACCGTCTTCCAGTCCCCGGCATCCCGGAGACCGCTCCGGGCCAGCCTGACACCCATGACCACGGGCCGGAACCGGGAGAGGGGGCAGACCTCACCGTCACACTTGTCCCCGAAGTCCAGGCATACGACCTCGTCGTGATCCGGCAGGTTCGCCTGACCGCTCCTGGGGGCCGCAGGGCTGATGGCCACCAGCACTTCCTTCTGACAGTGGGTGCAGTAGGTCTTCCTGGTCTCCACCTTTTCCGACATGGCGGCTACGCCTCCTCCTCCTCCCGCTTCTTCCGGATCTCCTGCACGATGCGCTTGTAGTTCTCTTCCATCTGTCCCGTGGGAACCTCGAAGAGGGGACACAGGGACCCGGTGCAGGTCTCTCCGAACTCCAGGCAGATGCAGTTGGAGGGATCGTGAGCCGACGGAAGCGTCCCTTCCGGGAGATCGTCGGGAATCACGACCTCGACCTGCCGGTCACAGGCCGAGCAAAACGCCTTCTGGGTTCTCATTACTCCCCCTTCCAGGTCGGCACCGGGAGCCGGGAACCCTCCCCCCATGCGCCACCGTCACTGACTCGCCGGCTCCTTGGCCGACCCCCCTGGTCACACCGTGTGCACCACCTCCGAGCCAGGGGCGACCCGATCCATCACCCGCTGGGCCTCGCTCACGGAGGAGACGAATACCGTCGTAGCTGCGGCGTCGGCAGCCATGCAGCTCTCCGCCGCCACCGTCACGCTCCTCATCCTGCTCCGGGACGGTGCCCCGGTCTGCGGGTCCAGGAGATGGTGGTATCGCTTCCCCCCGTATTCAAAATACCGCAGATAGTCCCCGGAAGTTGCAACCCCCCGGTCCGACATGGGCAGCGTGGCCACGATGGCCCCGGCGTCGTCCGGAGATTGGACGCCCACCTTCCAGGGATCGCCGTCCTCCGAAACGCCCATGGCGTAGAGATCTCCCCCCAGGTTCACCAGGGCGTTCTGGATGCCCCAGTCCCGAAGGGTCGCCACCGCCCGGTCCACGCCGTATCCCTTTCCGATCCCACCCAGATCGACCCCCATGTCCCCTTCGTGGAAGAAGACCACATCCACACCACCGGACCGCCCCACCTCCAGCGCCGTGAAGAGCTTCCGCCCGGCGTACCTGCGGATCTCCTCGGCGCTCGGCGGCTCGTGGCGGTGAGCTACATCCCAGAGCCCGGTGGCTCTCCCCAGACAGGGATCGAACAAGCCATGACTCGCCTCCGCCCACTGGAGGGACCCCTGGAGGACCCCGGCCGTCTCGGGAGAGACGGCCTGGGGCCCGGAAGAGGCCAGCCGATTCACCCTCCCCACCTCCGAATCGGGCCGGAACCGGGTCAGGATCCCCTCGACCCGCCGCATCTCCTGGAAGGCGGCGTCGATGGCCCCCTGGGCGTACCGCTCTTCTCCGTGGACGACGGCCACCTCGCCCAGCGTCCCCATGAGGGGGAGGGTCCGGCGAACCAGCTGCCGACGCCGCCCACGCACCGCCAGGGGAACGGATCCCACCACAAAGAGCCCGACACCCAGGGAGATGAAATCCCTCCTGCTGGGGAATGACCCCTTCCCGATCTCAACCGTCATCGTCGATCTCCATACGTCACGCCCTCTTCGGGCCACCAGCCCGCCGGGCTCTTTTCTTCCCGGCTCCCCTCACAGCCACCGTGAACGAAGCAGGAATCGAGGTCACAAGAATCACCCTGGCACCCCCCCGAGTCTCCCAGCCGGCTCCCGACCCGGGTAGCCGCGTAGCCCATCAGGGCGAACAGCGCCGCGGCACCGAGGATTCCCAGCAGGGCCGTCATGAGGTGAAGAGCCCCGAGAAGCCCATGAAAGCCAGGGACAGGGTCCCGGCCAGGATCAGCACCAATCCCATGTTCCGAGCCACCGCCGGAACGTCGGACAGCTCCATCTGCTCCCTGAGGGAGGCCATGAGAACCAGCGCCAGCGTCACGCCCCCACCCGCCCCCAGGGCATAGAAGAGCCCGTCGATGAAGCCGTATCCCCGCCCCGTCTGCCATACCGCCAACCCCAGGATGGCGCAGTTGGTGGTGATGAGGGGCAGGAAGATGCCCAGCTCCCGAAAGAGCGTGGGGCTCATCTTCTTGATGGCCATCTCCACGATCTGCACCAGGGAAGCGATCACCACGATGAAGGAGATGATCCTCAGGTACGGCGCGTGGGGAAGGACATACAGGTTCAGGAAAGAGGCCACCAGGGAAGTGATGGTCATCACGAAGATGTTGGCCAGGCCCATGCGCAGCGCCGTCCCCACCTTCGCCGAGACCCCCATGAACGGGCACAGACCCAGGAAGTAGAAAAGGGTGAAGTTGGTGACCAGCATGGCTGAGACGAGGATCAGGATCAGATTACCCATCACGCCGCCTCCTTCCTCTTCGGCACCCGGACACTATGGGGCCAGTGCCGGATCTCTCTCTTCTCCCGCTTCCGGTCCTCCCACCAACCCATGCCCAGG
Organism: Gemmatimonadota bacterium; assembly: GCA_050114895.1. Taxonomy (GTDB): domain Bacteria; phylum Gemmatimonadota; class Gemmatimonadetes; order Longimicrobiales; family Gaopeijiaceae; genus JASFRP01. Next base: position 2,502 of record JASFRP010000008.1, on the reverse strand, counting down.
AGGATGAAGCCCAGGGTGAAGAATCCGCCGGGCGGGCTGATCATCACCACCCACGGCTGGTAGTTCGGCCCAAAGAGGTGGATGACCCAGGGCGTCCCGTCCAGCAGCGTCCCACTCCCCACGATCTCCCGGAAAGCCCCCATCATCAGGAGGGCCACCGTGAATCCGATCCCTGTCCCCAACGCGTCCAGGAGGGCGCGCCCCACCGGGCGCTTGGCGGCGAAGGCCTCCTGGCGGCCCAGGATCATGCAGTTCACCACGATGAGGGCGATGAAGTTCCCGATCTCGGCATAGACCTCCGGAGCCAGGGCGTGGAGGGACATGTCCACGATGGTGACGAAGGTGGCGATGATGAGGATGTAGGTGCTGATCCGGACCTCGTGAGGAATGAACTTCTTCAGGGTGGACACGAAAAGGCTCGACCCCAGGAGTACGAAGAGCGTCGCTCCGGCCATGGCCACGCTATTCTTCACCGTGTTCGTCACGGCCAGCGTCGGACAGAGTCCCAGAAGCTGGATCAGGACCGGGTTCTCCCTCCAGATTCCCCGGATGAAGTCCTGCTGGGGCGTCGTGACTCTCATCGGTCCCCCTCCTGTCCACCCCCTGCGGGTTGGTACGCCGCCAGGAGATCTCCCATCTCCACCAGGCGCTCGTTGATGATCCGGATCACGGCCGTAGAGGAGATGGTTGCCCCGGTGATCATGTCCACCTGGTGGGGGTCCCCCGTGTTCCGGTCCGGCTTCACTCCCTCTATCGGGGCTTCCGCACCCTCGAAACCGCTCACGAAGACGGAATCCTTGACGATCTTGTCCCCCAACCCCGGGGTCTCCAGGTGTTTCAGCACCTTCATCCCCAGCACCTCCCGGGTCCCCGGATCGTACCCGAAGATCAGGGTGATGAGGTCCTGGAAGCCGAACCCCTCGGCCTGGAGAGCGAATCCCACGGGGTCTCCGGACTGGTCATACCCCAGGAAGACCCGGTCCAGCGCCAGAGTGTCCGCACCCTCGGGGAGACGGTCCGCCGTCATGAGAGCCCCGTCGTGGACGAAGACGCTCTCGAAGTGGTCCGGCCCATGGAGGACTTCCGTCACGGCCTCCCGGAGGACCATGGCGTCGTAGGCCTGGATCTGCGGCTGGCTCCACAGGAACACGAAGACCAGGAGGGCGCCGGCCACGGCACCGGCCAGGGCCAGAGTGAGAACCAATCGGAAGGAGGAGACCTCCTCCTCCGGTCCGGGAGGACCACCGGGACCCGTCCCTTCGGCGCCATCCGCCCCTCCCCTCTTCTCCGCAAGACGGTCCGCCACCTGGGGAAGGGTGACCTTCCCGGGGCGGAGCACATCCTCCCGGAGGTCTTCCCTGGGTCCCACCCTGGGGCCTCCCTCCACAGCAGCCACCTCCCGGATCGGCCCACTCCCGGTGCCGCCCCCACCACCCTGAGGCGTGTAGAGCTCGTCGTCCTTCGGGCGCGAGTCCTCTCGTGGTTGCCCACCTCCGTCCGCTCCCTCTTCCCCATGGGGCCCCACGGCACCCTTCTCCTTCCGGATCTCGTCGCTCATGCCTTGGCCTCCTCCACCTTCTTCTCGGGGAAGTGGCCGAAGATCCTCGGCTGGGTAGCCCTGTTGATGAAGGGCACGAAGGCGTTCATGAAGAGGATGGCGTACATCACCCCCTCCGGGAGACCGCCCCACACGCGGATCAGGACCACCATCACCCCGATGCCAGCCGCGAAGATCCAGGCACCCAGGTTCGTCACCGGTGACGTCACCATGTCCGTGGCCATGTACATGGCCCCCAGCATCAGGCCACCGCTGAAAAGCATGAAGAAGGGTGGCGGGAAGGCCTCTCCATCGATGAGGTAGAGGACTTCGCTGAACACGAATACCGTCAGGAAGATCCCGGCGGGGATCCGCCAGTTCAGATAGTTCCGGAGAGCCAGGTAGCCCCCGCAGATCAGGATCAGGATTCCGGCGGTTTCCCCGAGGGACCCGCCCGTGTTCCCCATCATCAGGTGGAAGAGGTCCGTCACCTGGCCTTCGAACTTCCAGAGCCCCAGGGGAGTGGCGGAGGTGATGACGTCGGGGGCCTCACCCGTGAGGAGGGGCACCGCGAAGTTGGCCCCCCTCCAGGCCCCCCACTCCATCTGGGTGGACGGCCAGGTGGTGATGGCGGTGGGGAAGGCGGCCTGGAGGAAGGCCCGCCCCACCAGGGCCGGGTTGAACGGGTTCTGGCCCAGGCCACCGAACACCAGCTTCCCGAAGGCGATACCGAAGGCCCCGCCCAGAAACGCCATCCAGAGGGGGAATCCCGCCGGCAGGCAGAGCCCCAGGAGGATCCCCGTGATGGCGGCGGAGCCGTCCCAGAGGCTCTTCCTCTTTCCGAAGATCCACTCCACCCCCAGGGCACCCGCGATGGACGCCAGCATCACCGCCAGGGCGCTGGGACCGAAGTAGTAGATGGCGACACCCAACACGGGGACCAGGCTGCCCACCACGTTCCACAT
>JASFRP010000007.1:0-15407 GCA_050114895.1 Gemmatimonadota bacterium | reverse complement strand
TGCCCGAGTAATGCTGGGTGAACCGAACCCCCTCGGCGGCGATGCGGTCGATGGAAGGGGTCCGGATCCTGGTCTGGCCGTACACCCCCACCTCCCCGTACCCCAGGTCGTCGGCCATGATGAAGACCACGTTTGGGGGCCGGCGCGGCCCGCACCCCTCCAGGCCAGCCATGCTGAGGGCCGCAGCCCCCAGGCCCATGACACGGACGAAGTCCCGTCGGTCCATCTCTCCTCCATCCTGGCTCGTCATCCTGCCGTACCTCCTTCGGTCCGGGGCATATTGGCGCCGACCTCACTGCGCCATTCCTTCAATCGCTCCAGAAGCGCGCCCACCACCTCGGGCTCATCCTCCGAAAGATCTCGGCCCTCGCCGGGATCATCCTGGAGATCATAAAGCTCCACCGCTCCGTCCTCGAACCATTCGATGAGCTTCCACCGCCCCATCCGCACCGCGCCGGAAGGACGATTCCCGGACCCGTGATAATGGGGGAAATGCCAGAACAGGGCATCCCGATCCAGATTCCCCTCCTCCTTCAGCACGGGCACCAGGCTTACCCCGTCCCTGTGGCGCTCCGGCATGAGCTGCATTCCGGCCATCTCCAGCATGGTCGGGAAGAAATCCGTGCTCTGGACGGGCACTCCACACTCCGAGCCGCCTGCCACCATCCCGGGCCAACGAATGATCATGGGCTCCCTGATCCCACCCTCGTAGAGCCACCCTTTCCCGGCCCGGAGGGGCTCGTTGGTGGTGGGGCCAGGCCGGCCCCCCGCCACGGTGCTCAATCCACCGTTGTCCGACATGAAAAGGACGATGGTGTCATCCTCCAGCCCCAGCTCCCGGAGCCGAGTCAGGATGCGGCCCACGCTCTCGTCCACGCTCTGGACCATCCCGGCATAGGCCGGATCGTCCTGGACCAGCCGAGTCGTGGCCCGGGCATGTTCCCTCTCCGTTGCCGGTCCCGCAGGTGCGGGGAGGGAGTCATTCCTTGCTGCGTAGCGCGCTTCCAGGCCCGGCTTCGATTGTATGGGGGTGTGGACGGCGTAGTGCGCGAGATACAGAAGGAACGGGCCGTCCCGATGCGCCTGGATGAACGCCAAGGCCTCCGAGGTGAGGCGATCGGTCAGGTACTCCCCCTCCGAGCCCCCTCCCAGGCCCGGCACATCCCAGTACGGATCCCGGCCGTCCGGAGCCCGGTAGGGGTAGAAGTACGAGGCCGGCTGGCCGGCCCCGCTCCCCCCCACATTCACGTCGAAGCCCTGACTCTCCGGAAGATCCGGGGCGTCACCGAGGTGCCACTTCCCGAAGTATCCGGTGGTGTATCCGGACTCCTTCAGGACCTCCGCCAGCGTCACTTCCTCCTGGGGGAGATGATGCAGATATTCGGCAGGCAGCAGATCGCCCCGCTGAGACCCCCCGATCCAATCGGTGATGTCCAGGCGGGCGGGGTGCTTCCCGGTGAGGAGGCTGGCGCGGGTGGGAGAGCAGACAGGGCTGGCGGCGTAGGCTTGGGTGAACCGCATCCCGGACGCAGCCAACGCGTCGATGCTCGGCGTGAGGTGGAAGGTGCTACCGTACACCCCCAGGTCCTTCCAACCCAGGTCGTCGACGAGGAAGAAGACGAAGTTGGGGGCCCTCCCCCTTCCTCCTCGCCACCGCCCCTCGCACCCCAGGGGGCCCAGGGGAGCGATGGAAAGCCCAGCCATTCCCAGGCCCAGGGTCCGGAGGAAGTCCCGACGAGGACAGGTGGAGTTCGCCATAGGTCCCTCCAGGGCAAACGCTGTGCCGGGGACCCCTCCCGGCTCTCCCCCTCATGCTGGGCTTTTCGAGAGAGTCCGGCAACCCGCCCACCGGGGACGGTGGGCGCTGGCCCCATCCCGGGCAACCCTACGTCGAGGCGGCCGAGGCCTTGATCAGGGGGTAGACCACCACGTGCTCCACGTCCAGCTCGTCCTTCTCCACACCCAGGATCCAGTCCTCACCGATGTCCCAGGGCCCGAACCCAGCGGGAACCGCCACGGTGCCGAGCCAGGCACCGGTGGTGTCGAAGACGTCCCAGGTCGCCGCGGTCTCGGGATACATGGCCCACGCCCCCACCCAGAGGTTCCCTTCATCGTCGGCCTGGATGGCACCGTACGGCGGCATCGTCTCGGGAATCGGCATCGTTTCCAGGGACCGCCGGATTTCCGGGTGGCGTTCCGGGGGAGCCATCCGGATACGCCCCTGAATGTATGCCTCCAGCTCAGCCGCCCCTACTTCCCCCTCCTTCAGGAGAACACGGACGACACGCAGCAGACGACCTTCCGGGCTCAACTCCGAGAGCTCATATCGGGTCTGGGGCCCCACCACCACCCGCCCCGCCCGGATCGTGGTGCTGGTGTTCCGGGCAAATGGAGGGGTGCTCATGACCCCCCTCCCGTCTTCCTCCGTGATGTACACTTCCCTCCCGGGGAAGAGGCCCAGGGTGTCCACGAGGTTCCCCTCAAGATCGAATCGCACGAAGGCGATGGGGTCCCTCCGTAGCCCTGTCGTGGAAGCTTCCGAGGTCTCCTCGGCCCCCCACAGCTGCTTCAGGAGGAAGGTGCCATCCGGGAGCCCTCCCACGGGGGCCAGGATGGCGGGCTCCAGCCCGAGGGAGGTGAGGCCGGTGACGCTCCCCTCCCCGTCCATCCAGGTGAGACGCCGCAGGGAGAAATCGTAGGCCCAGACACGGCCCCCGGCGTCCTTTCCCAGCCCGGCCAGTCCGGTAAATTCCCCAGGCCCGCCACCCCTCCGTCCCACCGTCTTTCTGTGGGCACCGTCCGGGGCGTAGAACCGGACCTCCTGCGACCCGTCGTCCGCAACCACGATAGTCCCATCCGCCAGCCGGACCGCCCCGGTGATCCCTGTGAATTGCAGCGCGCTCTCCCCCTCCACCACCCCGATACGGACGCGGGGCTCGGGTCCCACGACCCACCCCTCTCCCTCTCCCCAGGCCGCCCGGACGCTCTCCACGATCTCCACTCCCGCGCTGTCCCGGCGCTGAACCGCCACGCCGGAATCGGAGCTCCCCGGGGCACAGGCCAAGACCCAACTGCCACACAACACCACGCCCAGAGCCCACCCCGCCCTCCGCCACCCAGGGCAGATCACTCTTTCACTGGTCATGATCCACGTCTCCCGGTTCTTCCTGTCATCTTCTCGTGGCAACCGTCCACGGCCCATCCGGTCCTTACCCCCCAGTCTCCCATCTCCCACCGCCCTCTACCGACGGTCGAGGCCCACCTCCGGCACGAATGGGACGATGGGAGCCACCAGGGCGTTACCCAGCTTCCGTGCAATGGCCTCGGTCCTGGCCCGGAGAATGACGTTGTGCTTACCCGTCACCATGTAGGGACCGTTCTGCTCCCCCCCGGTGGCGACGATGGCGGTGGTCTTCCCATCCCTGAGGGCGTCCCGGATCTCCATCCAGGTCATCTCCTCCAGGAATATCGTGTCGAAGGCGTCGATGGGCCGAGGCTCGTCGGGATCCGGAGGCGGCACCTGGCCCCGGGCCCGGGAGGCCAGGGGGAGGAGAAGGAAGACAACCAGAAGAAAGCACCGGGGAATCATCAGACATTCTCTGTTCGGGAGGGCTCAGAACTTCAATGCCCATTTCAGGAACGCCCAATCGTCCGTCACCTCCTCGATGCGCATCCATGTGGGTTTTCCGGCGCCGTGGCCGGCGCGGGTCTCCACGCGAACCAGAATGGGATTTTCGCACCCCTGTGCCCGCTGTAGGGTCGCGCCGAACTTGAAGGAGTGCCAGGGGGCCACCCTGTTGTCCCGGTCCGCGGTGGTGATGAGTGTGGGTGGATAGCAGGCGCCCTCCCTCACGTTGTGGACAGGAGAGTAGGCGAGAAGGGCCCGGAACTCTTCCTCGTTCTCGCTGAGGCCGTAGTCCGATGACCACTGCCGCGCGTTGAGGTTGGCGGTGTGGTACCGGAGCATGTCCAGGACTCCCACGGCGGGGAGAGCGCCGCCGAAGAGCTCGGGCCGCTGGGTCAACACCGCAGCCACCAACAGTCCACCGTTGCTGGCCCCCTGGATGGCCAGCCTCTCGGGGGAGGTGTAACCCTGGTCGACGAGGTGCTGCGCACCAGCAATAAAGTCGTCGAAGACGTTCTGCTTTCGCGTCTTCGTCCCGGCCAGGTGCCATGCCTCTCCGTACTCGCTTCCCCCCCGGAGGTTGGCGCTGGCGAAGACTCCACCCATCTCCAGCCAGACCAGGCGGGGCACGGAGAAGTAGGGAACCTCCGCGAGGTTGAATCCGCCGTACCCGTAGAGCAGCGTGGGATTCTGCCCCGTCTTCTCGAGATCCCGCCGGTGGGTGATGAACATGGGCACCCGAGTGCCGTCCTCGCTGATGTAGAACTCCTGGACCGTGACATAGTCCCCGGCGTCGAAATCCACCCGGGTCTCGCGGAAGACCGACACCTGGCCGGAGGCCACATCATACCGGTAGATGGTGGGCGGCACCGTGTAGCTTTCGAAGGAGAAGAAGGTCTCGGTGTCATCGGCGTGACCCCCGAAGCCGGAGGCCGCTCCGATGCCGGGAAGCGGAACGTCCCGGATCGGTTCCCCGCTCCGTGAGAAGACCCGAACCAGGGAGATGGCGTCCTTGAGGTACCGCCCCACGAAGTGCCCGCCCACGTACGAAGCCGACTCCAACGCCTCTTCGGCTTCGGGCACGACCTCCTGCCAGGCACCCGGGGTGCGGATGTCCACGGCCACGATCCGGTTCCGGGGAGCATCCTTGTTGGTGTGGAAGAAGAAGACGGGTCCGTCGTTTCCGATGAACGTGTAGAGCGCGTCCCAGGCATCCAGGAGGCGTTCCACCCTCCCACCGGGAGCCCCCAGGTCCCGGTAGTAGACACCGTTGGCGTCATACCCCTCCGAGATCTCCATGACCAGATAGCGGCCGTCCTCCGTCACCGTCCCGAAGGGGTCCCGGGTGTCGGAATCCTCCACCTCGTACACCAGCTCATCGTCCACCTGGGGAGTTCCGACGCTGTGGAAGTAGATGCGAACCTGGGCCTGGCCGTCTCCTTCCCCATCGGAGCCCTGAGGATACCTGGAGTAGAAGAAGCCCCTTCCGTTCGGAAGCCACGAGGCCGAGGTGAACTTCGTGAAGGCCACTGTGTCGGGAAGATCCCGCCCGGAGGCCACTTCTCTGACATGCCATGTGGTCCAGTCCGTGCCACCATCGGAGGTGGCATACGCCAGGTACCGCCCGTCGGGGCTGACGCTCATCCCGGCCAGCGCCACGGTGGCGTCGTCACTGAAACCGTTGGGGTCCAGGAGGATCCGGGGTTCGGAATCCAGGTTCTCCGCCACGTACACCACGTCCTGATCCTGGAGGCCGTCGTTCCGGGTGAAGAAGTAGAGTCCTCCCTCCTTCCAGGGGACACCGTACCTCTCGTAATTCCAGAGCGCGGTCAGACGGTCCTTGATCCCTCTCCGCCCCGGAATCCCATCCAGGAAGGGGACGGCGATGGCGTTCTCGGCCTCCACCCATGCCGCGACCTCGGGGCTCTCCAGGTCCTCCATCCAGCGGTAGGGGTCCGCCACCTCCGTGCCGAAGTAGTCATCGGTCTGCTCCACCCTCCGAGCCTCCGGATAGGCGGCCGGGAGGGGGGGGCCTCCTTCCTGGCAGGCGATGAGCGTCACGGGCAGGAGAGGGAGTAGAGCTCGGGGGATCCGGACGGGAGTCGGCATACGTGCCTCCGGAGGGGGTGACCTGGTGTGGGACACATACTGTGGATGCAGGGGAAGAGGGGAAAGGGGAGGGGCGGCGGATCGGAGGGGGTCGCCGGTAGCGTCACCCGTCTCTCTGCGGATGAGCCTCCCCCGAACGGGCCTGGGGCGGGAGAGCCGCCCGGGTGATCGTGCCGGACAAGGAATCCATGAGGGCGGTGAGGCGCCTGTGGAACTTCTTTCCCGACGACACCCAGAGGGTGCGGGCGAAGAGGAACCCCCCACTCAGGAGGCCACCCACCAACGCGACGATTCCCACCGCCGTATCCGGTTGGAACGCCGCCCCCAGCGCCCCCACCAGGATTGCGGAGCCGGCCATGGGAAAGACGAAGGTCACGCCCCCGGCACCCCCACGGTCGCCCACGATCTGGACAGAGGTGGAGTCGCCCCGAGGTGAGATGTTCACGTTCACGGCCGAGAGCTGCCCCACCGTCTTCCATTCGATCCCACCCAGGACCTCGGAGGCCTCACCCTGGTGCTGCAGGGTCTCGCGGATGAGCTCCACGATGCGGCGGTACTCCTCTGGGGGTAGCCGGCCCGGGACCTCCAGGCTGAGATGGTAGCTCCCGGGCCCCCCGAAGATGGCCGCGGCCAGGCCCTTTCGCTCCTCCCATTCCAGCGCCCCCAGCAAACCGGCGGCCCGGGAGACGGCCTGCGGATCGATCCCCGCCTCCGAAGCGATGGATTGGATCTCCTCCAGGGTGAGGCCCTGCCCTGGATGTCGTCCCGAGCCCTCCCCGGGAGACTCCTGAATCTCCGACGCCTTCCGGAGGATGAGGGCGAACTCCTCCTCCGTGTACCGTCTCTTCTTCGTTTCGTCGCTACTCACGCGTCACCTCCCCCCACACTACGGGATTCCCGTGGCGTCGCTTCAACGCTTCCCATCCACCGGGGAAGAGGCTTGGGTGGCGGTCGCCTCCCGTAGACCAGATCGTCCATCCAGACGGCGCACCTTCGAAAGATGGCGTTCCTTCGGATTCCCCGACGAACGGCGGCGTGCAGGAGGTTGTCCGGATGAGAGTAAGGGCAAACCGCCATGCACCGGGCGCAGTCCGTTCCCAGTTTCGTCCAGAGGGTGAAACAGGCCTCCGCGTCAATCTTCCAACGTAGGACGCCCTTCTCGTCTTCCTCCGGGTCCCCGAAAGGCAGGGCCCGCGAGGGACAGGATACCGCGCACTTTCGGCAACGGAGGCAGAAGTCCAGGGTGGTGGGATCGTGGAACGTGGAATCAGGGACCAGGGGGAGGTCCGTGGTCACCACCGCGATACGGACCCGTGGACCCAGTCTCGGAGTCATGAGGAGTCCAATCCGCCCGATTTCCCCCAGCCCGGCATCCCTCGCCACCAGAGGGCAGATGACCCGATAGTTCCCATCCACGTGGGCCCGGGCCCGAAAGCCGAGGCGTCGGATGAGATCCGCCAGCTGCACCGCCAGGACGCCCGAGCGAACATACTGGCGGGCCGACTCCATGGCGGTGGGGGCCCGGGGGGCGGTGTCCACCATCTCCTTGTCCATCTCCACCGTCAGGGCCAGGGCCATGGTATGATCCAACTCCACACGCTCCCCGTATCCGTCCCCACGGCCCACATGGGTGTAGAGGTGATAGCCCCTGAGCCTGGTCACCCCCACGGAATGGGCGCCCAGCTTCAGCGTCCACCCCTTCAGGAAACGGGTGACGGTCTCCGGCTCTACCGGACGCGTGGAATCCCCGCGGCCCGAAGCCCCTACGGCCTTCCCCGTGGTTCCCACCTCCCCCAAACCGGCCCCTCCCCCTCCCCCCCCTCCGCCCTCCACGAACGGCCGGAGCCTCTCGATGGTCCAGAAGGCCGCGTCAGCAGCCGGGAAGCCCAGGGGATGGTGTCCCGAGGCGTCCGGGGCCAGGAGACCCGGCTCCATCCGGAAGAGATCGTCTCTAGTGCGAAAGTGGGGACGGGACCGGTAATACTCCTCGAAGCGCTCCGTTCCGGCTACCAACGCCGCCCTGGAGAACATGATGTCTCGCTCGTCCACCCCGGGAGCCGGCGTCCCCAGCACCGGGAACGACCCACCGGGGATGGGAAGCAGGAGCAGGAGACCGAATGCCCCCATCGCCGCGAGGCCCCAGGTCAGTGCGGCTCCGCCCCAGCCAGGGAGGGAGCCCGCTCCCAGGATCCACGCCAGGAGTCCGACCGCCATCAGGAGGGTTCTCCGCGAGGCCAGGACCTCCTTCTCCCGCCAGGAGATCCAGGCTGCCCAGAGCAGGCCCCCCACGCCCAGGGCCCCAGCCAGAAGAACCACGTCCCGGACGATCATCCTAGAAGACCTCCGGAAGGCGAATCTCCAGGACCCCCATGGGGCGGAGGGGGATGGGGACACCCCGGATGCCGTGAGTTCTCCGGAGCCCCCCGTCGGGGACGGTGACCTCCACCGTGACCGAGGTCACCCCCGGCGGGAGGCCGAAGTGGACCGGCGCCTCCCCCTGGGAGCAGTACCCGCCGCCAATATCCACCATGCGGGTGCCCAGGATCCGGAGCTCTTCGATGCCCTCGGGGGAGCCTTCTCCTCCCCTCCCCTCGTCGGCGTACACCCGCACCTCGGCCCCGGGAAAGCGGGGGACCCCGTTCGCGTCCACGACCCGAACCTGGAGGGATCGCTGGGCCCGTGCTTCCGGGAGGAGGTTCCGGTACAGGGGATGCCCGCCCCCCTCGGGGTCGTTGTTGGCCAGGAGCAGGTCCAGGTCCCCGTCTCCGTCGAAGTCCGCCCAGGACACTCCATGGCTCGCGCCGGGGTGCTGAAGGAGGTCTGGAATGACGTTCTCGAAGGCCCCCCCGCGGTTCCGGAAGAGGTGATCCTCCACCTCAGCGATTCCGGACAGATAGGAGACCACGAAAAGGTCTTCGTAACCGTCGTGATCGAAGTCACCCCACCGCCCAGCGGTGGAGTGATAGTCCCCTCCCAGAGGTGTACCGGAAGCCACCTCCGTGAAGCTCCCGTCCCCCTCGTTTCGCCAGAGTACGTCGGGTCCGTAGTTGGCCACGAACAGGTCCAGATCTCCGTCGTTGTCGTAGTCCGCCACTGCAGGTCCCACCCCGCCTATCTCCTCCGATCGGGGGGTCCCCTCCATTCCAAGCTCCGGCGCCACATCGACAAAGGTGCCGTTTTCGTTCTTGTAGAAACCGTCCGGGTCTCCGTTCTGGTTCGCCACGAAGGCGTCCAGATCCCCATCCTGGTCCATGTCGAACCAGGCCACTCCCACCGTTCGCCTGGGGTCCCCCAGCCCCGAAGCGTCGGTGACGTCGGTGAAGCGGGGCGCCCCGTTACCACCGACCCGCCTCCCCCGCTCGTCCCGCCTCCAGAGCTCGTTCCGGAAGAGGCGATTCGGCTGCTCCCGGAACGCCATGAAGAGATCCAGGTCTCCGTCCCCGTCGTAGTCGAGCCAGGAGGTCTGCCTCGTGTCCCCGACGAGGTTCAACCCCAAAGCTTCCCCCACCTCCGTGAACGGGGCGCCGTCGCCTTCGTTTCGGTACACCCGGTTGGCCACTCCATCCTCGAGCCGGAAACCCACGAAGAGGTCCGGGTCACCGTCCCCGTCGTAGTCCCCCCAAGCGGCAGCACGGGTCTCCCATGGGTCGTCCAGCCCCAGGGCCGGAGCCACGTCCAGAAACGTGCCGTCGTCGTTCCGATAGAGCCGGTTGGGAGCACCCCTGAAGCCCACGAAGAGATCGAGATCCCCGTCTCCGTCGAAGTCGGCCCAGGCCACGGGCTGAGCTCCTGGTGCGGAAAAGAGCTGCGGTTGCACAGCCGCGAACGTGGGAGGGTACGTGGCCGATTCCACCTCCTCCGCGTCCGGCTCCCCGGCGGGTACACAGGCGGAGGGGAGGCACATCGAACCGATGCAGCCCAACGCCACCACCGCGAGACGCCGCACGAACCGTCCGTCCGCTCCCACCCGGGCCGGGTCCCCCGCCCCCCCAACCCGAGCCCACATCCGGCTCCTACACATGGGCCGCCACGGCCTCCACGGCGGTCTGCACCTGCTCCATGGTGTTGTACACGTGAGGCGAGAGCCGGAGGCCGGAAAAGAGACCGTGCATGGCGGCGCAACCCAGGCGATGGGTGCGGTACACCGCTTCGAATATGGCGTCGTGGTCCCGCCCCGGCACCGCGAAGACCACCACCCCACTCCTGGACTCCTCCTCCTCCGGAGTGAAGAACACGATCTCCGGGATCCGTTCCAGAAGCGCTTCCCTCACCGCACCCGCCAGGGCCCTCACCCGGGATTCCACCGCTCCGGGTCCGATGGACTCGTGAAAGGCCGCCGCCACCGCCATGGTCACCACGGCCGCGTCGTCTCGCTGGCCCATGTTCTCGAACTTCTCCGCCCCCCGGTCCACGGCTCCTTCCCACCCCACACCGACGTCGCTGGGCCACAGCCGATCCTGACTCTCCGCTCGGACGTACATGAGGCCCGCCTCTTTGGGACCGACGAACCATTTGTGTGACGAGGCGGTGAAGAAATCGCACCCCAAGTCCTGGAGGTCCAGCTTCAGGGCCCCGAACGTCTGGGCGCCATCCACCAGGGTGAGGATCCCCCTTTCCCGCGCGGCGGCGCAGAGCTCTCTGGCCGGAAGCGCCGTCCCGGAGACGTTGGAGACGTGGCTGAAGGCCAGCACCCGGGTGTTGGGCCTCAAGGCGTCCAGGAAAGGCGCCATCAGGGTCTCGGCCGTCGCCTCGGCCCCTGAAGGGGTCGAGACCCGCTTCACCGTGTACCCCCATCGCTGCGCACGAACGTCCCATGCGACGTTGTTCGTGGGGTGGTTCTGGTCCCAGATCACCACTTCGTCATCCGGCCCCAGGTCCAGCCCGTTCACCACCGAGTTGTTTCCCTCCGACGTGTTTCGGGTGATGGCGATCTCCCCGGGATCGGCTCCCACGTAGCCGGCCAGTGCACTTCGGGCCTCCTCCTTGAGGGGCCCGAACCGGTTCCGGTTCTGGAAAGAGGCGTCGGCGTCCACCTCCCGGGTGTACCGGAACACGGACTCCTGCACCGCGTAGGGCGACGGACACAGGTTCGCGGCATTCATGAGAATGAGGCCATGCGCCAGGGGGAACTGCTCCCGGACCCGGTTCCAGTACGCCTCGTCGTCCGCGGCGGGGCCCCGGGGGCCGGAGCGGGGAAGAGACCGTGGAGCTTCTTCGAAACCCTGGCCCGGCCTCGACGGGCCAGGGGCCGCCAGCAGGAGCTCGGGAATGGTGAGGGTGGCAGCCGTGCCACCGAGCATCTGAGTGAGGAAGCGGCGACGGTCCGGTCCGGGCATGGGATCTCCTCCTGGAAGAGACAAGATTTCTCCCGAAGATAGGGACGCCGGAATCCGGGGACCAACAAGGCTCGAGCCGGGCCCTTCTCCACCAGCCCCGCTCTCTGCAGGGGGCTGGAGTGTCAGCCGGGGGATCCGATGGAATACCGGCCCCGGAAACAGGCGCTGCATCCGGTGCCTTTGGCTTGTCCCTGACGGACGCTTCCCCCACTTTGTTCGAGGTTCACGTCCCGGATCCGGATCAACGCCGGAGATGCTCCGCGCGGCTCCCCCCACCCGGCCCAGGTGGAGATGACCATGGACCCCTCGTTGTTCTTCCACCGATTCCATTTCGCCTTCACAGTCTCTTTCCACTACCTCTTCCCCCAGCTCACCATGGGGTTGGCCCTCCTCATCGTGATCCTCAAGACGGCGGCGCTTCGCACCGGGGACTCCCGCTTCGACAGGTCAGCCCGTTTCTGGGGGAAGATTCTCGGTCTTTCCTTCGCCATGGGGGTCGTCACCGGCATCCCCATGGAGTTCCAGTTCGGCACGAACTGGGCACGATTCTCCGAGGCCACCGGAGGGGTCATCGGCCAGACCCTGGCCATGGAAGGAACCTTCGCCTTCTTCCTGGAGTCCTCCTTCCTGGGCCTCTTCCTCTTCGGCCAAAAGAAGCTCAGCCCCCGCATGCACTGGGTCTCCGCCTTCGCGGTCTTCGCTGGCTCCTGGATCTCCGGCTTCTTCATCGTGGCCACGAACGCCTTCATGCAGCACCCGGTCGGCTACGAGGTTCAGGCCAACGGAGCCCTCGCCCTGAGCTCCTTCTGGGCTCTGATCCTCAACCCGTGGCTGGTCTGGCAGTATCTCCACGTCATGATGGGAGCGGTGACCACCGGAGCGGTGGTCATGGCAGCCATCGGGGCGTACTACCTCCTGCGAAGAGGAGATGAGGAGGCTTCGGCGGAAGTCCGGACTCACGCAGAGTACGGGAAGATCTTCGTCCGGACCGGTGTCATGGCGGGGCTCCCGGCCACCATTCTGGTGCTCTTTCCCACCGGCGACTTTCAGGCGGTGAACGTGGCGAACCACCAGCCGGCGGCATTCGCCTCCATGGAAGGGATCTTCGAGACGGCCGAAGGTGCGCCGCTGGCCATTATCGGGCAACCGGACATGGAGAGGATGCGCCTGGACAACCCCATCGAGATCCCCCGCTTCCTGAGCTTCCTGACGTACCGTCGTTTCACGGCAGAGGTCGTGGGGCTTCGTGACATCCCCCGGGACCAGTGGCCCGACAACTCGCCCCTCCATTACTTCGCTTACCATATCATGGTGGGTCTCGGGACCATGTTCATCGCTGCCATGCTCCTGGCGGCGTGGATGCTCCGGCGAGGGACGTTGTACGAATCGAAGGCGATGCTCTGGGTCCTCATGTTGGCGACTCCCTTCCCATTCATCGCGAATACCATGGGATGGATGACGGCCGAGCTGGGGCGGCAGCCCTGGTTGGTCTACGGGGTCTTGCGGACCGAAAACGGCTTCTCCTCCACCGTGTCGTCGGGCAACACCCTCTTCAGTCTCCTGGGGTTCATGGGGCTCTACACGGTGCTGGGAATCCTCTTTCTCTTTCTGGTGACGAGAGAGATCGGCCACGGTCCGGGGATGGAGCCCGTGCCCTCCGGACACGGAGCCGGCGGTGAGGCGGGGAGTATGCCCCCGCCAAGCGGATCCCGAGAGGAGGGGAGATAGTCATGGAAACCCTCTGGTTCTACATCGTCGCGGTGATGATCGCCGTCTACGTCGTTCTGGACGGATTCGACCTGGGGACGGGAATCCTCCACCTCTTCGTGGCCAGGAACGACACGGAGAGGCGTACGGTTCTTCAGAGTATCGGTCCCGTCTGGGACGGGAACGAGGTGTGGCTCCTGGCAGGGGGAGGGGCCCTGGTTCTGGCTTTTCCCAGGCTCTACGCATCCGCCTTCAGCGGTTTCTACCTCCCCCTCATGATGGTCCTCTGGCTCCTCATCCTCCGGGCGGTATCCATCGAGTTCAGGAGCCACGTGGACAGCAGGGTCTGGCGTCCTTTCTGGGACGTGACCTTCTCTCTCTCCAGCCTTCTCCTGGCCGTCTTCCTTGGAGCCGCTCTGGGCAACGTGGTGCGGGGTGTCCCGCTGGGGGATGACGGGTACTTCTTCACGCCTCTCTGGACGTCCTTCCACATCTCGGGCGACGAGTTGGGGATCCTCGACTGGTACACGGTCACCGTCGGTGTCACCAGCCTCCTGGCCCTGACCTATCATGGCGCCATGTGGTTGATCTTGAAGACGGAGGGCGTCATCCGGGACAGAACCCGCAGGATCGCCGGAATGGTTTGGCCCGTTCTCCTCGTCCTGATCGCCCTGGTGACCGTTCTGACCTTCAGGATCCAGCCCCACGTCCCGGAGAGGATGAATGGCAATCCCGTCTCCTATCTGTTCCCCCTCGTCGCCCTGATGAGCATCATCGCCAGTCGTTCTCTCACGGGACGAGGCAAGGAGATGGGAGCGTTCCTCACCTCCGCCGCATTCCTGGCCCTCATGCTGGTGAGCGTGGTCTTCGGCCTCTATCCCATGGTCCTTCCCGCTGCAGGAGACGCGGCCTCGGCCCTCACGATCCACAACGCCTCAGGCCCACCCTACGCCATGTGGGTAGCGCTGGTCTGGTGGGTCCCGGGGATGATCCTGGTATCCGTGTACACGACCTACGTGTACCGACAGATGCGAGGGAAGGTGAAGCTGGACCCTGACGCGTACTAGGCGCCGGGCTGGGGCTGACGCGATCCGGCAGGGCGTCCCCCGCTATCCCTCCGGCGTATCCTCGCCTGACTCGCCGGAGGCCAGGGGCGCCGTGGCGAAGCTCCTAAGGGCAGCCAGCCACTCGCGGGTGAGGAGGGCGAGGACCCTTCTCCCCTTCTCTTCCGTGGCCAGCGTGGGATCGCCCGAGACTCCGGAAGGCGCGTACCCGGGGTCCCGGGGATCCCGAGCCAGAAAGCCCGGCCGGTAGCCCGGGCCCGGGGGCGGCCCCTCCGGCCTCGACCCGGGAACGGCGCGTTCCATGTGGACCCTCTCGGGCTGGAGCACCAGATGGATGGACGTCTCCAACTCGTCCGCGTGCCCTCCATACTCCTGCTCCGCCAACGCCTCCATCTCAGGCGGCTCCAGATCGTCCCAGGAGACCAGGAGGGTCGGTATCCCCGCCTGAACCCGGATTTCCCTGGCCACCACCCCCAGGGGGAGGCCCGTGGCCAGGTGGATCCCGGTGTTGAGAATGACGAGACGCCGAACCCCATTCTTCACGAGGGATCGGGCGACCTCCAGAACGTAGGCCTCGAAAACCGCTGGGTCCGCCACCTCGGTGCCGGGGAAGGCGCGGAAGGCGGGAAACCACCCGTGGAGGATCGGGGGAGCCACCACCACCGACATGGAGTCCACTGCCGCCCGGCACAGGTAATCCAGGACTACGGCGTCGGCGTTCATGGGAAGGTGAGGACCGTGCTCCTTGGCTCCTGCCCCCACGGGGAGAACCACAATCGGCGCCTCGGCCAGGCGGGCCTCGGCCTCGGGCCAGGTCAGATCTCCCAGAAAGGCTCCCGGACTCGACGCGGTCGTCTGTCCCACCGCCGACGCGGGAAGCCGGAGGAGGGCCGTCGTCAGGAGGACCGCGCATAGGGAGCGATACATGTCACATCTCCTTCCATTACCACATGGTCTCGACATGTCCGTCGCGGACCCTGTAGAAGCCGAGATCCCTGCCGGATCGAAGCTTCGCAAGGTAGATGATCTGGCCGGTATGCATGGAGAAATGCTCCACCACATGGTACAGGGCCTGAAGAACGGTGACGTTCAGTCCCTGAATGATCCGTTCCTCCCCCAGGCGATGCGCCGAGAGGTCCGCGAGTACGTCATCCACCTCCGCCAGGGTAGCCTCCAGGAGCTCCAGGAGCTCCGTTCCGTCCATCCCACCCTCCCGGTCGAACTCCTCCTGGCGGTTGCGGGTGTCCGGCGCTCCACCGATCCCTCCTACCACCCACTGCCGAACATTCCCGGCCAGGTGCAGGATGAGGTTCCCTATGCTGTTGGACTCCTTGTTCGGCCTCCACCAGAGATCTTCCGTCGTCAGTCCTTCCAGAGCTCGGCGGATCTTGGGAAGGTACTCCTTCTGGAGATATCGGCGAGATTCGCCGATGAACGCCCGACCTGTCTGCATTGGATCCGTCACCTTTCCTTTCCAGAAGCCGCCCCTCACCCTCCCCGAGGGCGAGAAGCCCCGTGGAGGGACTCGAGCATCCGCGACGGGATTTCCATCAGCGAACCGGCGAC
>JASFRP010000006.1:0-15752 GCA_050114895.1 Gemmatimonadota bacterium | reverse complement strand
CGGGAATCGGAACCCACCTCGAAGGCGAAGAACTCCTGGCCCTCCAGGAAGAACTCCCGCTTCTCTGGATAGAAGAGAGAAAAGCGGGTCAAGTTCACCTGTTCCCGGTCCGACTCCACCTGGGCAAAGTCCGGGTTCACCGTGAAGTTCACCCGCCAGGCCGGCGAGGGCAGGTAATGGACGTCCAGCCCCAGGTGCCCCACCGAGCTCCGGTCCTCCCCCTCGTCCCATTCCACCCCGGCCACGCCATGGGGCCTCACGTCCACCAGGCGCACGGCCCCCAGGTCGGCGAGCCCAGCGAGGGAGCCCGCCCGACTCACCTGCTCCAGATCGAAATCCCGGGACCACCCCTGCCAGAGGACCTGCTCCCGCTTGCGCCGGATGTTCCGCTCGAAGTTGACGCCCCAGCCTTCTTCGGGACGGGGCCCGAACCGAAGCGTGGAGAAGGGAATCCGGATCTCGGCGAACCACCCCTCATCGGTTATCTGGGTACGAACCTCCCACACGCCGTCCCAATCCCGGTTGATGGATCCCCCGTTTTCGGCGATGAGGGCGTCGGCCATGGCCCCGTTTGGGTTCGTGACGAAGAGATACCCGTTCCGGTCGTCGTTGAAGGGGTCCAGGACCAGCTCGAAGTTGTCGTCGCCGCTCCAGGAGAAGTCCCGGGCCATCTCGTTGGCCAGGATCCGCCCCGACTCCCGGTCGTATCCCCAGAATCCGAAATACAGCGCCTCGTGGTCGAAGAGGACCGCCACCTCCGTTCGCTCCGTGACGGGCTCTCCGAAATCCAGCTCCCGCTGAGTGAAGTTGGAGAGGTGCTGCGCCAGCGCCCAGGGTTCTTCGGACAGCCACCCGTCCACCTCCGGCGCCTCCTCGATCCGAAGCGCATGCACGCTGGACGGCTCGCTGGTCTGGGCCTCGGTTGAGCTCGGGCGAAGAGGAACCAGAAGAAGAGGGGAAAGGAGAACGGCCAGAGGGGCCTTCTTGTTCCGGCGAAATCTCGCGCCGGAAAGTGTTCCCTCGTCCCTGACAGAGGAAAAGGTGAGGCAGATGACGGGAGGAATGGGGCTATCGAGAGCCCACCTCACCCCTCCCCTCATCCTCCCGCAGCCCCCAGGGGACTGACAGGGCACCCCTCACGCACCACGTTGTAGGTGATGCTCGTCACCTTCCAGCCCTCCTCCATCTTCATGAGGGCCAGGACGTCGATGCCGCAATGGGAGAGCTCACCGTCCAGGTGGAAGTCGTAAGGGGCCCATACCATGGCTATACGGCCAGACACCTCCACGACGGGTTCCCAGATTCGTTCCCGGAACGCGGATCCGTCTCCAGCCAGACCTTCCAGGAACTCCTCCCGGGTCCGAACACCGTAGATGGGCCCCGACTGGCCTTCCCGGATACTGAACAGCCTGGCTTGAGGGGCCAGCATCTCGTCCAGACGCTCCGTATCGCGGGACGAGAGGGCATCCATGAAATCCGTTGCGAGCCGGGTGACCGCCAACACATCCGGAGCCCGGGCTTCCTCCGCCGAAGGGAGGGACGTCGAGCCGGCGTGATCAGGCCCTCCTTCTTCTCCCCGGCAACCCAGGATCAAGAAGCCGGGAGCGGGAATGAGGATCAGGGCCGCAAGCACCCATTTCGTGCGCATGGTCTTCACCGGGCCTCCCTCTTCTGTCAGGAAGGCGGGAAGCTGGCACGGGGACTCCCCCTCTGGCAAGGAGCAGACCCGTCGACGTCACCCACCCGTCGCCAGCATCCGGTGGTCCAGCGCCTTGAGGTAATCCCTGACGATCCTTCCGGACCGGCCGAAGTCGATGTCCTCGTCCTCCGACACGGTTCGGGCGTTCGCGTCCACCCGCACGCGCCCGTCCTCCAGGGTGCGCACCACCACCATGAGCTCGTGGCCCTTGAGGTCCCAGATGCTCCACCCGGCTCGGGCTCGAATCCGACCGTGCTCCGACTCCATCTCGATGAGAGCCAACCCGATGTCATCCACCGAGGCAACCGCTGCATCCCAGACTTCCTCCGCACCGGCCTGGTAGGCGCGTGATCGTTCCTCTTCCGGCAGATGGTAGGTCGTGGCGCATCCCACGACGAGTAGAGCCAAGGCAGCGATGGCGGGCTTCTTCATGACTCCCTCCTTTAGCCTATCTGGGGAACTACAGAATCTCTGGTGCAAGCGCCGTACCATCCTCGGAAGGGGACGCAAGCGGGTGGATCCGGTCCCGGTTGGACTCTGTTCCCGTACTCCGCTCTCCCGGCAGTCCCCGGGAATGGACAGGGTCCGTCCTTCTCAATGGACAGAATGCCTGAAGCTCACCCAACCGCCTCAACGAAGCCCCACCGGCAGGGGTCCCTTATGAAACGTCGAAGCCGGAGCTTCGGAATCCTCCTGGGAATGACACGCAATGTCGGGTTCCCTGGCTTCTGGTTTCTTTGGCCCATATTCTCTCGGAATCCCTGCGCATCATGCTCTCAGGGCCCCAACACACCCTGGAAAAAGGAAGTTCGGAAATGAGGATCTGCGGTTCGCGACGCTCGGCGGGGCTCCTGGCCCTGATGACGATCGGCCTGGCCAACCCGGGCTTCGTCGAAGGGCAGGGAGCTTCGTATCTGGATCACGATGGGCTCACCCGTGAGCTCCGGTCACTGGCCAACGGCTCCGACGCCGTTCGCATGGAATCCCTGGGGACCACCCTCGAGGGCCGGGACATCTGGGTCCTGGAAGTGGGGAACCCATCCGGGACACCGCTGGCGGACCGCCCAGGGGTCCTCGTGGTGGCGAACCTCGAAGGGAACCATGTCGTGGGGAGCCACCTGGCCCTGGAGATGGTTAGATATCTGACGCGGAACGCCGGAGAGGATGCTGTCCGGAACGTCCTGGACAACCAGGTGGTCTACGTCCTTCCCCGCCTGAACCCCGACGGCGCCGAGGCGATGTTCGCCAGGGTGAAGTGGAACCGGAGGACGAACGCCCATCCCTACGACGACGACAACGACGGGAGGGTGGACGAGGACGGGCCGGAAGATCTGAACGGGGACGGGTTCATCACGGTCATGCGGGTCCCGGACCCGGACGGCGTGTTCATGGTGGACCCGGACAACCCCCGGCTGATGAAGAGGGCAGACGCGTCGAAAGGTGAAACCGGCGCCTACACCCTCTACTGGGAGGGAAACGACTCCGACAACGACGGCTTCTATAACGAAGACTTCCCCGGCGGCGTAGACCTGAACCGGAACTTCCAGCACGAGTACCCCTACTGGCAGGCCGATGCCGGACCCTACATGGTGAGCGAGGTGGAGACCCGGGCCCTCATGGACTTCGTCGTCTCCCACAGGAACATCGGCGCCATCTTCACCTTTGGCCTCACCGACAACCTGGTTACGCCACCGGATAGCCGTGGTGCCCTGGCCAGCGCCAGCACCCTGGATCTCCCGCTCTTCGCCAGCGAGTCCAACGCCGATGTCTTCGACGTTGGGAACTTCGCCGGCGGCGGGATGGGGCTGGGTTTCTTCGGCGGCTTCGGTGGGGGGCGTCGGGGCGGCGGCGGTTTCCTCCGAGGAGCCCAGGTCGGAGCGGACAATGACCCCACATCGGGTCGCCGCCCCGCCACCACGGTGAGCACCGGCGACCTGGTCTATTTCAACGCCGTCTCGGACGCCTACAAGGAGATCACCGGGATCTCCCAGGTTCCGGTGCACCGGACCCCGGAAGGAGCCTTCTTCCAGTACGGCTATTTCCAGTTCGGGGTGCCCTCCTTCAGCACCCTGGGATGGGGTCTCCCCGCCCAGGAATCGGAAGGTGAAGGGCCCGCTGGGCCCGGCGCTCAGACTCGAGGACAGGCGTCCAACCCGGCCGGCGCCCAGGCCGGTGCCGGAGGGCGTACTCCTCCCGCCGGCACCATGGGGCGAATGGTGGGCGGTGGAGGGATGCCCATGGCTGGGATGCAGCAAGCCCAGGGGCGGGGTGCTGCGGCAGGAACCGGCGCCGACGCGAAGGTGCTCACGGCCCTGGAGTCCGCTGGCATCGACGCCTTCCAGGACTGGACCGCCTACGACCACCCCACCCTGGGCGAGGTGGAGATAGGAGGATTCAGACCCTACGCCACCACGAACCCACCGGCAGAGCAGGTGGCGGAACTCGGGGAGAAGCACGGGGAATTCCTGGTCAGGCTGGCCGGGATGCTCCCTCGGATTCGCATCGCCGGCACCGAGGTGGAGGCCCACGGTGGCGGCCTCTTCACCGTTACCGTTCACGTCGAGAACGAGGGCTTTCTCCCCACGACCCTGCAGCAGGGCCTTACGTCCCGGGCGGTCCAGGCCACCCTGGTCCAGATCCAGGTCCCGCCGGAGGACATCCTTACCGGTGCCGACAAATCCAGCAGAATCCAGCAGCTGGACGGGTCCGGATCCCGTGAGACCTTCACCTGGGTGATCCGGGGACGGGCAGGGGCCGAAGTGGAAATCCTGGCTCGGTCCGAGAAGGGTGGGACCGACACCGCAACCGTGACCCTCAGGTGAGGAGGCCTACCATGAGAATCTCGAGAATTCTGGCGGCCCTCTCCCTTGCCGCCATGGCATTTGTAGCCAGTCCCCTGGCCGACGCGGCCGTGCCGGGAAACACGGACCACACGCTGGCCGCCCAGGACCGGGGCTCCGATCCCCCCCACACCCTGGACCTCACCTGGGATCGCTGGCTGGACCACGCCGAGCTCGGTGAGCGGATGGATCTCATGGCGCGGACCTGGCCCAGGTTCCTGACGTTTTCCTCCATGGGTGAGAGCTACGGTGGTCGGGAGCTCTGGCTCATGACCATCAACAACCCGGACACGGGCCCCGAGGAGAGCAAGGCCGGGATGTACATCGAGGCCAACGTCCACGGGAATGAGATCCAGGGTGGAGAGATCTGCCTCTACACCATCTGGTACCTCATGGAGAACTACGGGAAGATCGACGAGGTCACACGGCTGGTGGACGAGCGGGTCTTCTACATCGTTCCCACCGTGAATCCGGACGGACGGGACTACTTCATGCACGGGACCGGATCCGGAGGCCGCACCGGCCACGTACCCGTGGACGACGACGGGGACGGTCTCGTGGACGAGGACGGGCCCGACGACCTGAACGGGAACGGCGTCATCGAGCAGATCCGGAAATACACTCCCGGGGAGGGAACCTACCGCCTCAATCCCGACGACCCCCGCATCATGGAAGCCGTGCCGCCCTGGGAGACGGGAGATTGGACCCTCCTGGGCTCCGAAGGGCTGGACAACGACGGGGACGGGCTGGTGAACGAAGACCCGGTCGGCGGATATGATCCGAACCGGAACTACGCCTCCGACTGGCAGCCGAATTACGTACAGGGTGGGAGCATGGACTACCCATTCCAGCTCCCGGAGGCCCGGGCCACCGAGGACTTCCTGGCGGCCCACCCGAACATCGCCGGGATGCAGTCCTATCACAACAATGGGGGGATGATCCTCCGGCCCCCGGGATCGGCCTGGGGCGGAGACTACCCCAGGTCCGACATCCAGGTCTACGACGAGATCGGTGAGTTCGGAGAGCGGATCCTTCCCTGGTACAACTACCTCATCATCTGGCAGGGGCTGTATACAGTCCACGGTGGAAGCATCGACTGGACCAACGACGGCCACGGGATCGTTTCCTTCAGCAACGAGCTCTGGAACGGGGGCCAGTACTTCCAGACCCCCCTCCTGGAGCGGCAGACCGAGGATCCCAACTCCCCCATCGGAGGACAGAAGTCCCGGTATTTCTTCGACGACTTCCTGGAGTTCGGGGACGAGTACATCGAGTGGGCCCCCTTCGATCACCCTCAATACGGTGATGTGGAGATGGGGGGATGGAAGAAGCTCTCCGGGCGGGTCAACCCCCGTTTCATGAGCATGGAGCTCTTCCACCGGAACATGGCCTTCAGCCTGTACCACGCCGACATGATGCCCATCATGAGCATGGGCGAATCCCGGGTGGAGAGCCTGGGCGGTGGCCTCTACAAAGTGCAGGTGGACATCCGGAACGAGCGTCTGATGCCCACGCTCACGGCGAAGGGAATGGAGGACCGGGTGGTGCGGCCGGATCTTCTCACCGTGGACAGTGACCTGGAGATCGTGGCCGCCGGCTGGGTGCCGGACCGGAACCGGCCCGGGCCCACGGAGATGATCGACCAGCACGACCTGACGCGGATCCTCATCCGGAGCGGGCATCCCGGCCGCACCACCAAGACCATCGAGTACCTGGTCCGAGGCTCCGGCTCCATGGAGGTGACCTACTCGTCGGTGAAGGGCGGCACGGTGAGCACCACTGTGGGGGTGAGGTAGGGTTCGCTTTCCAACCGGCGGCCGGCCGGGATCCCCGGGGGATCCGGGGATTCTCCGAGCTCGGGCGCATCTGTGAAGGAGAAGTGGGGCGGCTCCAGGTTGGAGCCGCCCCTTTCACGTCTTCCCCCGTTCCGGGGGCCGGGAGGATCCCTTTCCGGGGTTTCCGTGCCGGGAGGGGAACGACCATCCACTCCCTTCTCATCCCCAGGGGAACGCCATGGTGCAGAGCCGGGAAGGAACCGCCAGATTGATGTCCTGGCGGGTAACGCCGACCCTCAAGAAGGGAGACCCTGAATGCAGCACCTGATCGACGCGTATGCCCCAGCCGAAATGGCCCGACGGGTGGTCAGGGTCGGAGTTGCCAAGGCGGGGTTGCCCGCAGCCGACTCCCTCATCCTGGCCGTTCTGGCCGGGTCGTTCATCGGCCTGGGAGCTGCCTTCGCCACTACCGCCACCACCGCCACCCAATTGGGGTTCGGCCCTACCCGGATCCTGGGGGGCCTCGCCTTCTCCCTGGGGCTCATCCTCGTGGTAGTGGCGGGCGCGGAGCTGTTCACCGGAAACAACCTGGTCGCCATGGCCTGGGCCAGTCGGCTCATCACCACCCGCCAGGTCGTCCGGAACTGGACCCTGGTGTACCTGGGTAACTTCGTTGGATCCGTGGGGACGGCCCTCATCGTATACCATTCCGGCATCTGGGCCCTCGGGGGGAATGGGGTGGGAGTCAACGCCATAGCCATCGCAGCGGCCAAATGCGACCTGGGATGGGGGGAGGCCTTTTCACGGGGAGTCCTGTGCAACGCTCTGGTGTGCCTGGCGGTGTGGCTATGTCACTCGGCTCGAAGCACCACGGACAAGATTCTCGCCATCGTCTGGCCCATCTCGGGATTCGTGGCCCTGGGATTCGAGCACTGCATCGCCAACATGTACTTCATTCCCCTGGGGGTGATCCTCAGGGGAGAACCGGGACTCCTGGAAGCCCTCGGCCAGAACGGACCGAGTCTGACATCCCTGACCTGGGGCGGGCTGGCGCACAACCTCCTGCCGGTCACGCTGGGCAACATCGTTGGGGGCACCCTGATGGTGGCGGGTGTCTACTGGTTTGCCTACCTCAGGAACAAGGAGAAGAAGGCCATCCTGGGAACGGACTGATGAAGCATTCGTACAACCCGAGGGAGGGGACGGCCGCGGGAAGGACCGCCCCGGAAGCGCCACGGAAGAAGAATCGATCCCCTTCAATACGGAGGGCCCAGGAATGAGCACGTCTCACTCTCCTTCCAGAAGAACCTTCCTGAAGACCACGTCCGCGTGTGCCGCCCACCTGACCCTCATGGCGACCCCCTTCCCCGCCGCAGCCCGGGCCCTCTGGAGCGGCAGGACCCAGGAGTCCATCGTGGCCCGGGAGCCGTTCGGTCGCCTGGAGGAGGTAGGAGGAGGTCTCTTCACCTTCGTCTCCACGCCCCTGGGTGGAGACTACACCACGGTCTGCAACGGTGGAATCATCGCCGGGCGAAGCGGAGTCCTGGTCATCGAGGCTTTCCAGACGCCGGAGGGCGCCCTCTGGATTGCGGAACGAGCCCGTGAGCTGACGGGACGATGGCCCACTCACGTGTTGATCACGCACTACCACAGCGACCATTCCGGGGGCGTGGATGGGTTTTTCAAAGACCCGCCCTCTGGCCCGGGGGTGCAGGAAACCTCGGCGGGAGGCCAGGGTCCCAGAATCCTGGCGACAGAGACGACTCGGGACCTGGCGGTGGACCATCTCCCGGACGATGCGCCGGAATCCCTTCCACAACTCTGGGCCGACGTCGTGCTGCTAAGCCCGCAGGTGCCGACGACACTCGACCTGGGGGGCCGCGAGGTCCATCTGGTCCCTAGGGAAGGCCACACCGCCAGCGACGTCACCGCCGAGTTGCCCGAGGAGAACATCCTGTGGTGCGGCGACCTCTTCTGGAACGGGATGTTCCCGAATTACATGGACGCGGTCCCGAGTCGCCTGTCCAAGGCCGTGCGAGCGCTCCAGGGCTTCGGAAATGTCCTGTACGTTCCCGGACACGGGCCCCTGGCGACCAGCGGGGACATGGCGAGATACGTCGCGGTGATCGACGGGATCGAAGAGACGGCGAGGAACGCCGCTCGGGAGGGCTGGACGGCGGAGGAGGCGGCTGACCGCCACAGGATCCCGGAGGACCTCGGGGATTGGACCTTGTTCAACCCCGCGTATTTCCAGCGGGCCATCGAGGCGTGGATGCGAGAGTGGGAGAGCGGATCGCAGGGGATGGGAGGGGACGACTGAAGTCGGGGGGGCGGAATTCGGGTCCGTCGGGCCCCGGCAAGAAGAACGACCGCCCCGGAACCCGGGACGGTCGTTCATTCAGCGGGTCTGGCCCGTTCTGCTTATTGGATCCGAACGACGTTCTCTGCCGCGGGGCCCTTGGTTCCATCGACGATGTCGAACTCGACCTGGTCACCCTCATTGAGAGTGCGGAATCCATCGGCTTGAATGGCGGAGTGATGGACGAAGCAGTCCCTCTCGCCGCCCTCTGGGGTGATAAAGCCGAAGCCCTTCTGATCGTTGAACCACTTCACGGTTCCCTTGGTGCGCATCAACCTGCTCCTATGGTGTTGTTGTCGTCGGAGTCGGGTTGACCCGTACCATCCGACAAGCTCGCTCGCGCGGACTCACCCCCGCGCCCGGGTGGCAGCCCCTCGGCCGCAAATAGAAAGGGCGGAGCCTTCCACGGAAGACCTCCGCCTCCTTGCTCTGGTCCTTCCACTCCCCCCGTTTTTCTCTTCGGGGATCTTAAATTTCGCTTACAATGTCGCCGGAGGTCAAGGGTTTGGCAATACTGGCGAGGGTTTCCCAGGGGTAGAGGTGCCTCTTCTACCCCGTCTCGCCCCTCGATCCAAGGTATTCTTGCCTGAACTGAAAATGCTCCCGTGCGGCTTCCGGAGCCCCGAGCCAGTGCGTGGTCCCCGCCACCACCCACACCACATCGTCGGAGAGTTCCATGAGAGCGTCGACATCGTGACCGGTGACCAGAACGGCGCAACCGCCGTCTGCCAGCGTCCGAATGGCCCGGGACACCACCTCTTTGTCCCCGGGTTCCAGGCTGGCGAGGGGCTCGTCGGCAATGAGGCATCGGGGTCCCCTGGCCAGCACCAGGCTCAAGTCGGCCCTCCGCCTTTCCCCCCCCGACATCTGGTCTTTGCGCCTGTCCAGAAGCACCTCCACTCCCATGGCGTCCACCGCTCCGGGGCGCAGGCCCGCCGGCATCTGGAGCTCCAGGAGACGGTGATGCCAGCGAAGGGTTCGGCGGCGAGAGAGGAGGCCCCGATCCGGGACGTACATCAGACCGAGGCGAGCCAGATGATGAAGCCTGGGCCTCGGATAGGTCTCGCCGTCGAATCTGACGATTCCCGATTCGGCCCCCAGAAGTCCCAGGGAGGACTTGAGAAGGGTCGACTTCCCGGATCCGTTCCGACCGAAGAGGACCGTCACCCCTCCCGGGATCGCCCACGCCGTGGCGGATTTCAACACTTCTTTGGAGCCGAACCGCTTCACGAAGGAATCGGCCAAGAAGAGAGGATCCGGACTCTTCATCTTCCGAGAAGGGGGGAGAGGAGAGCGGGAGCCAGGGCCAGAACCGTCTCGCAGAACGCGACGGTCCCGAAGGCCAACCCCATGACCGTCAGAGGCGCGATTCCCAGGTTCTGGGCGAAGACCCGCTCTCCGGAACGGGTGATGTCCAGAAGGACCAGCCACGCTACCGCCAGGGCAAGGACCAGGAGGACGGTGGGTGAAAGCTCCGGGGATATGTCCAACTGTCGGCTCACCGTTTGCGCCCCTGCGGAGAGGATGGCACGGGATACCGCCCAGACCGCGATGCTGGTAACCACCAGCCGAATCGAAAGGGGACCGGGCGGGAAGCGTCTCACAACGGGCGCCCCAAACGCGCCAACAGCTCCATGCTCCTGTTTCTCCCGGAACCCTGCGTCCCCCGATATGCCTCGTTCAGGCCTTCCGTGTGGAGAATGTCGAAGCTCAGCTCCAGCCCCCCCGGGAGCGCGAAACCGACTCCACCCCCCACTGCCGCGTTGATCACGGTCCCCTTCTCCTCCTGAACCATCTGGCAGAACTCCTCGGAGCACTGCCTGGCCAGAAGGAAATCCACCGTGGGTCCGGCGAAGAGATAGCCGACGAGAGGCCCGATCCCAACCTCCAGCTTCCCATGAACGGGGATGCTCAGATAGTGGCTCCTTGCTCTTGCCTCCGAACGACGCTCCGGGTCCTGATCCCCATCCCACACGATGCTCCCCCTCCCCACGTACCCCGCTCCGGCCCGAATGGAAACGAGGCGAAGGGGGCTCTGTGCGTCGACGAACACGCCCACGGCAACGCCACGGAGGCGGTCGGAGATGACTGAACCGTCCCACACCTCCCGGGACGAGGTCATTCCAAGAAAGACCCCTACGGTCCCTCGATCTCGAACCTCCGGTGGTGTGGGGTCCACCTGGGCCTGGAGTGCGCTGAAGGCTGGGAGGAAGAAGGCCAGGATCGTGGCCGGCCCTGTGAAGATTGTGACCGCCCCCCTCCTCAGCCTGGCCATGACACCCTCCATGTTCGGGGTCTCTGGTGGAGTCCTTGGTCCAGCTACACGGGATGCAGAAGCATCTCCGGTCCCCCGGTGATGCGTCTCTTCCGCTCCGAGCCCACCCTTCGTTCCCGTTGGCGCTCCAGCCACGCTCCACCACGGATGAGGGAGCGAATACCTAGTGTCCGTCAGGAGGGAGGCGCGGTCAAGACAGGAGCTGCGGCACCCCCTCCTGCTCCAGGAGGTGGAGACCGAACCTCTGGTCTGAGACTCCTTCCTTCAACAGGAAGTCGTACACGGCCCGCCCGTCCCGAAGTCGCCCCTCGAAGCACGTGAAACGGATTCCCGGCTCCTGGGCCAGCGGTTCGGCCAACTCCACCAGGTGGGAGGAAAACAGGGAGCGACACTGTGGGTGCTTGGCAAAGCCCCTGATCACGAGCTGGGAGGCGTCGAATGCGTCCTTCACGTTCGTTCCCCGGAACACCTCGTCGAACACCACCAACGCCCGCATGCCTCCTGCGACGGCCTCCGCCACCTCCCGCACCCTCCTGACTTCCGCCATGAAATAGCTCAACCCCTCCCTGATGTTCTCTTCCGGTGCGAGAGTGGAGAAGAGGGCGTCGAGGGGAGTCAGCCGGAGCCTCTTCGCCGGGACCCCCATGCCCACATGTGCCAGAAAGACCGAGATGGAGACGGCCTTCAGGTAGGTGGTCTTCCCCGCCATGTTCGGACCGGTGAGAAAGATGAGCGTCTCATGGCCCGTGAGAGTCACCGGATTGCGGACTGGATCCTGCAGAAACAGGTGGAAGATGCCTTCCCCTTCCAGAACGGGGACGGACGATTCCACCCACTCGGGGAATACCAATCCGAACCGCTTCATCCCCTCCGCCATCGCCATCATCGCGTCCAGATCGAACAGGGTCTCCATGATCTGACGGAATATCCCCATGGAGGCCTTCCGCAAGTGCCGATCCTGGTGGAGGACCCAGGTGGCCCGGTGAGGGACCCTCTCTCGCTTTCCCTGGAGCTGGCGATTGGAATCCAGAAGCGCCTCCGCCCGGCCCCGCAGGGCCTCCGGTGGATCCCGGCTCAGGAGGTCCTCCAGGAAGGGGACGAGGTGTTCGAAGAGGAGTCCGCTGGCCTTCACTCCCTCTCGGGCGAACCGGAAGAGCTCCCTGTACCTCAGCCGGACCACGATCACATCCAGAAGGTAGCCGAGGCCCCGACGGTTGGAGCCCACGTCCCAGGAGCTGTCCAGGTACCGGGTCACCTCCTCCACCAGCGGCGGCGGAGCGGGGAAGGAGAGGCCTTCCGTCAAGAGAAATCGGATCGTGTCCTGGACCTGACGGATGAGGACGGGATCCGAGGAAGGGCTCTCGAACCGGGTCCTCAGCGCACGGCTTCCCCCGCTGGTCACGGCCAGATCCAGGATGTCCACGACACCCTGTGTCCCGCTACGGGTGCGAAACAGCTCCAGGTCCCGGCGGGTCTTCGCGTCCACGAACAAGTCTGTACCCTCCCGTTCCGGGCTCCTCGGACACTCCCCTGCGCCTACCCGCCCCGTACCATGACCGGACCGCGGGGCTCCGGAAGGCCGACAAGGAACGGGGACGAGTCCTTCCCCATTCTTCCCCGACCGGGGGCGAGGGGTTCCAGCGACGGTTCAAAAGCTATCGCCCCCTGCTCCTCGGACGCTTGCACCCTCGAGCGGCTTAATCGACATTGCCCGGCATCCATCCTCAGCGTCGAATCCCAGTCGGCCGACTCGATCCCGAGCGGGAGGACCTCCCATGAAAACGTTAGTCTCCCTGGCCCCCGTCCTCCTCCTTTCCGGGCTCTTCGTGACGACGGCCCCCGTCCATGGCCAGTTTCCGCTGACCTCCCGACCCGGGGACCAGAGCTTCCGAGTCGAAAACGTAATCATCCAGGCCCGGGACGGCGTTCACCTCCACGCCCGCATCTGGATGCCCACAGAGCTACAGGCTGAAGCCCCCGCCATTCTGACTCTCACTCCATACACCTCGGACGACGGCCAGCGCTTCGGACAGTTCTATGCATCCCACGGGTACGTCTACGTCAATGCGGACGTCCGGGGTCGCGGCGAATCGGAAGGGGAGTTCTGGCCACTGGAGAGAGACGGCCCGGACGGTTCCGATATCGTGCGGTGGATCGTCCGTCAGCCGTGGAGCGATGGTCAGGTCGGGATGCGAGGGGGCTCGTACCGGGGAATGACCCAGTGGCAGACCCTGAAAGAGCATCCGGAGGGGCTGGTTACCGCCGTCCCGACGGCGTCCGTCCACCCCGGCTGGGACTACCCGAGCCCCTCCGGGATCTTCCTGAGTTACGCGGCGCGTTGGCTCGCGTTCGTGGAAGGGAAGGCGTCCCAGAGCAACCTCTTCGGGGACGACGATTACTGGAACGGAAAGTACCTGGAGATCTACTCCGAGCATCGACCCTTCTCGGAGCTGGACGACGTTACGGGTCTGTCCCCGAGGGTATTCGAGCGGTGGATCGCCCACCCCTGGTACGACGAATTCTGGCAGGAGATGAACCCCGGACAAGCGGATTATGCCGCCATCGACATCCCCCTCCTCACCATCACCGGCTATTTCGACGGGGACCAGCCCGGGGCCATGAAGTACTACCGGGACCACATGGCCCACGGCTCGGATACGGGGAAGGCACGACACTATCTCATCATCGGGCCCTGGAACCATGGCGGCACGCGGATTCCACAGGCAGAGCTCGGAGGTCTCACCTTCGGGGAGAACAGCGTCCTGGACATGGAGGCCGTTCATCTTGCCTGGTTCGACTGGACTCTTCGAGGCGGACCGCGGCCCGATTTCCTCCAGGACCGGGTGGCGTATTACGTCATGGGCTCAGAGGAATGGAGGTTCGCGCCAACCCTGGAGGGAGTATCCCCCGGCAGCAGAGATTGGTTTCTCTCGTCGGACGGTGCCGTATCCGACGTCTTCCACTCCGGGACCCTCTCCAGGTCCGTCCCGACAAGCCCGGGCACGGACGCCTTCGTTTACGATCCTCTGGAGGAGCCCGCGAGTCCGGCGGCAGTCGCCTCCGCCACCAGCTCGTACGCGGGGAGCGGACTGGCGTTCGTTCCCGGCCCAAAAGCCATATACCACTCCCCTCCCCTGGAGGACTCCCTCACCATCTCCGGTTATCCGACCCTGGAGCTGTACCTGGAGCTGGACGTCCCGGATACCGATCTCCTGGCGGGGCTGTACGAAGTTCGCCGGGATGGCACCACGATCCTTCTGGGTCAGAGTGAGCTTCGAGCCCGCCATCGGAACGGCGTGGACCGAAGCGAGCTGGTGACACCCGGAACCGTGGAGATGTACTCCTTCGACCGCTTCTACTACCTCAGCCGAACCCTTCGGGAAGGCAGTCGGATCCGTCTGGTGGTAAGCCCCCTCGACTCCCCGGAGCGAGACAAGAACTACAACAGCGGGGGAAACACCGTGGAGGAGACCGGCGCCGACGCGAGGAAGGCCACCATCCGTATCCACCACGGGGCGAGCTATCGCAGCCGGCTGATTCTTCCTGTGGGGAGGATGTGACGAGGTGGCCGTCAGTCCCTCTCGGCTTCGGTCAGGAGACGCTCCACCTCCCGCTCGGCCTCCAGCTCTCGAAGGAGATCCTCCACGTTCCCGACGGCTCTCTCCAGGGATACGGCGTCCCTCAAGACCACCGTGCGATGCAGCTCGGCGATTTGACCCAGGATCTCCGCCATCCGGGCATCCAGCAGATCCTGAAGGTCCGAGATGGAGCGGGTCGCGCTTCTCTCGTCCAGAGCCGTCTTCGCCTCCGCCAGGTAACTCACCCGCCTCAGGTCTCGAAGTACGAGCTTCAGCTTGGCGATCATGGCCCGGGTCGCGCTCCGGGTACGCGCGTCCACCGACGGGTGACGGATCACCCGATCCGCCATGGCTTCGGCAACCTCCAGGCGGGGGTCGTCATAGACCCCGGACGATTCCAGCGCACGCTCCACCCTCAGGTCGTCCCACCGCCTCAGGACGTCTCGCGCCAGACGCGGCTCCCTGGTCACCGGCACCACGTAGAGCATGAGCAGGATGAGGATGACTCCGACAACCCAGAAGGGCGAGAGATTCATCTCGAAGTAGCCCGTGGCCGCCCAGAGGAGGATGGCCACGGCCCCGCCCCCGGTCAGCTGCCATCCATAGGTCGTCAGCACCTCGTCCGCTTCGTCAACCACTCTGGGGCGTACCGGAGGATCTTCCCCCGGAACAACGGCAAACGAGTCTCTCTCGCTCCTGGACATCGGATCCCACCGTGGCTGAAGGCCGGGGTCCGTGCGGCCACACGGGGCCCCGCCGGAACGGAGACCGAGGCGGGCCTCCTATGCGTCCCGGGGATGTCCTTATCTACGTTCCGGAAAACTCCAGGGTTCCACGGGCCCGCAGTTCCAGCGGCAGGAGAGCCGCATAGAGCATGGAGTGGACGGGAACGTCCACGGCCAGATCCGCGCCGAACCGCACGATGGCGCCGGAGAGAGCCTCCAGCTCCGTTCGCCGTCCGTCCCGAAAATCCCTCTGCATGGAGCTGGTGCCGTCGGGGGGCACGGCGTCGATGAACTGCATGGCTCCCTTCACGCTGGACCCTGGCAGGCCTACTCCCTTTGCCACCCCCACCTGGTAGACCTCATGGATGGCCCGCGCCAGGACCTCCCGGACCCGGGGCACACGCCGAATCACGCCGATAGGTGCCCGGGTCACGGATCCGACCCCACTCACCGGGGCAATAAAGAGGAACTTCCGCCAGATCTCGCTCTCGATATCGTCGG
>JASFRP010000005.1:0-15959 GCA_050114895.1 Gemmatimonadota bacterium | reverse complement strand
CTTCGTCGTTCGACCGCAAACGACGAATGACCTCCTCGTCCGGTGGAAGCGCTGGGGGTGTTCCTGGGGCCACGGCGGTGGTTGTCCGAGGTGACGGATGGTATTCCGAAGGAGAAGACCCAGCCGAGTCCGACCCCCTCGGGTCGGGACCAATCTGCCCCTCATCCCTGAAACATGCCACCCGGGAGTGGTCCACGCCCCTGGCGTCACGTCAGTCCACCGAGAGCGCCTCCACCGGGTTCACCCGACTGGCCCGCATCGCCGGCACCAGACTCGCCATTCCGCAAACGACCAGCAGAAGCGCCGGAACCAGGATGAACACCAGGGGATCGTTGGGTGCGACTCCTACCAGGAATCCCCGCATGAGCCGCGTAAGCCCCAGCGCCGCCGCGATTCCCACCAGAACACCGACGCCACCCATGGCCAGCCCACTTCGCAGCACTTCGCCGAGCACGCTTCGGGCCTCTGCACCCATGGCCATCCGAACGCCGATCTCCCGGGTCCGCCGGGCCACCAGGTAGGACTGGACTCCGTAGAGGCCCACCAGGGCCAGGAAGAGTGCGACGCCGGCGAAGACGCCGACGAGGGCGGTCCAGATCCGGTAGCTCGAGCTCTGGTCGTCCACCAGGTCCTGAAGGCTGATAGGCGAGATGGCCAGGTTCGGGTCGAGCTCTCGCATGGCCTCCTCCACGGGGGCGACCATGGTATTGATGGGAGACTCGGTGGCGACGACGAAGTTCTGTCTTCCCTGGTACCACTGGAGGGACGAGAGGTACGCGTAGGTCCTGGGGGATTCGGTGACGCTGTGGTAGACCGCAGTCGCCGCCACCCCCACCACCGTCGCGTTCTCGCCGGCGAAATCCAGAGCCTTCCCCAACGGGCTTTCCCCCGGCCAAACCCGGTTTGCGAAATTCTCGTTCACCACCGCCACCACAGGAGTTCCGGAGACGTCGTCCCGGGTGAAGGCCCTCCCGGCCACAATGGGAATCTCCATGGCCTGGAAGTAGTCCGGCCCGGCGAGGTTGAAGGTGGTCCGCAATCCCTCCTCGGCGAAGTCGGTTCCCGGCGCCGTAAAAGTCCACGTATTGCTCCCCAGGAAGGGGAGCCGGTTGCAGGTGGTGGCCCACCGGACCCCGGGCACCTGACGCAGGCGGTCGAGGGTGCTGAGAACGAAGGTCTGTCCCTGATCCTCCGTGTAGCCGTTGTTCTCCAGTTGTACGCTCATGACCAACCGCCGGTCGGGGTCGAATCCCAGGTCGATGCGCTGGAGCCCCTGAACACTGCGACCAAGGAGGCCGCAGGCGATGAGGAGGAGGGCCGAGAGCGCCGTCTGGGTCACCACCAGGCCGCCTCTGAACAGGGCCCTCGTTCGACCCTGCCCCGGTCTTTGAAGGAGGACCGCTACGTCGATCCTGGAGAGCGTCCAGGCGGGGGCCGTCCCAAAGAGGATCGCCGCTCCGGTAGAGAGGAAAAGGGCGAACAGGACCACCGAACCGTCGGGCCTGAAGCTGGTGTCTAGATTCGCCGACACGGCGGCGCCCATGGCCCCTCCGGTGAGGTACGCCAAACCGACGCCTGCCAGACCTCCCAGGAGAGACAGGATGAGGCTCTCGGTCACGAGTTGGCCCAGGAGCCGGTTCTGGCCGGCGCCGAGGGAGCCCCGGATGCCCATCTCCCGCTCCCGGCCCGAGGCACTGGCCAGGAGCAGAATGGCGAGGTTGATACAGCCGATCAGGAAGACTGCACCAGCGAAGAACCAGAGGAAGTACAGCTGCCGCCGAAGGAGCCGGCTCTCGAACGGAGCCATGCTGAAGTCCGCACGGATACGCAGCTGGTAGGGCTCCCCGTAGACCGTCTCCGCCCAGGAAGAGAACTCGGCTTCCCATCTGCCCTGAAGGACCCCGGCCTCAGCCTGGGCGGTCACCACGTCGATACCCGGCTCGAGCCGGGCCACCAGCCGGAGAAACCGGGAAGCGCTGGGGGACCCATCCGCCTGGAAACGGCGCAGTTGGTCGCGGTACCCCAGGCTGATGGCTTCTGCCGAGAGGATGGGAATGAAGAGATCCGGGAGAGGTTCCGCTGGGTTCAAGCCCCGGAACTCCCTGGGGGTGACCCCCGCGATTCTGAAGGGGACACCGTTGATGAAGAGAGGGCGATCCAGGACGGAAGGGTCGCTGCCAAGGGCGCGGGCCCAGTACGCATGGCTCAGCACCACCTCGGCGTGGAGCTCCGCGCCCTCCTGAACCTCAGGGCTGAATCCGGTCCCGCGACCCATGGGTACGCCCAGGACGCGGAAGTAGTTTCCGGATACCACCCAGGCTCCTGCCTGCTCCACGGTCTCGCCGCGGCCCACCACCACCTCTCCCCCTCCGTCGTCGGTGCGCCGACCCCGACTTCCCGGGAACCCGCCATACGCCAGCACGTCGGCGAAGGCCTCGCCGTGATCCCGGTAGAACTCATAGTCGTAGTACCCGAACTCCGCGCCGAAGCTTCTCGTCATGGCCCAGTCCAGACCTACCAGCTCCTCGGGGGCCTGGATCAGGGGAGGGGGCTCCATGAAAACCCGTTCCACCACCGTGTACACCATGACGTTTCCCCCCACGGCGATGGCCAGGAGGAGGATGGCGATGCCGGTGGAGGCGGGGCTCCGGGCCAGCTTCCGGAATCCGAAGCGGGCGTCCTGGAGGAGTTGGGCGGGCCACCCCCCGCCGGGATCTCCAGGGCCACGGGAACCCCGGGCAGGACCGGGTCGCGGCGGTCCGGGTGACACGGTTGACGGGGAGAGAGGATCCCGGAGATGCCCCGGACCGTGGCCGGGCTCTTTTTCCCTCCGGTCCTGGAGCCGACGCCAGCTTCCCAGGATCCGCCAGAAGGCCAGAAGGGCCACCTCCCGCCAGTAGCGCAGGCGAGCGAACCTCCGCCCTCGGGAAGCGACCCAAGCGCCGAATGCTTCATGCAGGTCCCCCTCCACCTCTGATCGACTTCCGGGGGCGCAGATCCTTCGCAGGGTCAGGAGCGCGAATCGGGGAGGCCCGGTTTTCTCCGAAGGAACGCGAAATCCGGCACGCCGGTCCCCATCTCGAGTCTTCCTCATTTTCCCGCTCCCCCTCTCTGAAGGTCCGGGGCGATCTGGGCCCACATCCGTTCTCTGATCCGCCTGGCCTCTCGGACGTGCTCCAGTCCCGTGGCGGTGAGTGTGTAGTGTCGCTTCCTCCTCCCCCCACGGACCGGTGTCGGATCTCCCAGCTCGGATGTGACGAGCCCCTTGCGGCCCAGTCGATCCAGCGCAGTGTAGATGGCCCCCAGAGACACTTCTCTTCCCGCTTCCTCCGCCAGGATCTCCTGAAGGGCGACCCCGTAGGCCTCAGTGCCGGCGACAAGCACGCTCAGGAGCACCAGCTCCTCGAACTCACGAAGGCGAATCTCACTCATGACCGTCTTTCTGCAATCGGTGGACCCTCGGGCGATTTGTTTCTACTACGTTTGTGATAGAAATGGAGTTTCAGCAGGGTGACGCAGGGCCGCGCCAGCGTACACTTGCCTCCGCTCTGTCCCGTCCCGACACTTCGTTCATGACTCCATCCGACGAAGAGCGCCGATACTCCGACGAGGAGTTCGCTCTCATTCTTCGCCTGTCATCCGAGGCGCCTGCAGGCCCGGATCCGGCGCCGTCTCAACCCGGGCTCACCCTCGCCGAGATCCGGGAGATCGCAGAGCAG
Source organism: Gemmatimonadota bacterium (assembly GCA_050114895.1). Taxonomy (GTDB): domain Bacteria; phylum Gemmatimonadota; class Gemmatimonadetes; order Longimicrobiales; family Gaopeijiaceae; genus JASFRP01. The sequence continues at coordinate 12,240 of JASFRP010000005.1, read as the reverse complement.
GTCGGCATCGATCCCGAGAGGGTGTCCAGGGCCGCGGCCCTGCTCTCCTCCGCCAGGGACACTGGGGTCAGCCGTGTCCTGGGAGGGCACCCCAGGCACCGGCTGGAGCAATCCGTTCCCGGCACCGTTCCCGAAGCTCGGCTCGGGCGGGTGATCGACGTGGCCCGGCGGGCGCTGGACACCCAGGGGGAGACTCGGGAAGTCCTGGGTACCCTGGAGTGGAGGGGGGCCACCAACACCACCACCGTCTCGGTCTCCGTCGTGCCCCGAGAGGGGGAGACGACCCTCCAGGCGTCCACCGACCGCACCGAATCTCTGGCCGCCACCTATGCCGGAGTGGGGTTGCCCGTAACGGTGGTCATCGTCGTCGCTCTGGGAAAGCTGGTGTTCGGCGAGACGGGTGCGGGGATCGCAGCGGCTTTTCTCTCCGGTCTCCCACCCGGAATGCTCCTGGCCCGAACGCTCTGGAAGCGCTCCACGAGGAAGTGGCAGGAACGTCTCATTCACCTCATGGATGCCATGGTCCGGGAAGCGGAAGCCCTGGCGGAGGTAACGCGAGCAGAGGACGGGTCTGGGCCCCACCCAGCGACAGGGGAGGGATCTCCCGAGGTGGGGAGCGGGTAGGCCCCTGGCGTAGAGGGATGCCCTCCGGGTGCCCATCGGCCCATCGTGAGGGCTCCATTGTGAAGACCGCGCCCCCGTCCACATCCTTCTGGCCATGCAGGATCCGGTATCCAGTCTGAACAGGGCCCTGGAGGGCCGCTATACCGTCGAAGGGCAGATCGGCGAGGGCGGTATGGCCCGCGTGTATCTGGCCCAGGACGTCCGACACGACCGGAAGGTGGCGCTGAAGGTCCTGAGGTCGGACGTCGCGGCCGCGGTGGGAGCGGAGAGGTTCCTCTCAGAGATCCGGGCCGCCGCCCATCTCCAGCATCCCCACATCCTCCCCCTCTTCGACTCCGGAAACGCCGGCGGCTTCCTCTTCTACGTGATGCCCTTCGTGGATGGCCCTTCCCTCAGGGACCGCCTGGAGAAGGAACGGCAGCTTCCGGTGGAGGAAGCGATCCGAATCACTCTGGAGGTCGCCGATGCCCTGGCCCACGCCCACCGTCACGGCATCGCGCACCGGGACATCAAGCCGGCCAACATCCTCCTCCACGAGGGTCACGCCCTGGTGGCAGATTTCGGGGTGGCTCGCTTCCTGGGATCCGATGCCGGGAGCGGCTTGACTCAGACGGGCCATGCTATCGGGACGCCACGCTACATGAGCCCGGAGCAGGCCAGCGGGGACCCGGTGGTGGATCAGCGCACGGACATCTACTCGCTGGGCTGCGTCCTCTACGAGGCCCTCGCCGGCAAACCGCCCTTCGACGGCCCGACGGCGGTGGCCATCATGACCCAGGCGCTGACGGGAGATCCTCCTCCCCTCAGCAGAGACCGCCCGGCGGCCTCGGCGGTGGAACCGGTGGTCAACAGGGCACTTCAGAGACTGGCGGCGGATCGATATGCGACCGCCGGCGAGATGGCTGACGCCCTCACCTCGGTCCTGGGAAGCATGCGCGCTGCTCCACGGGCGACGACCCCGGTTCCCCTGGATGCTTCGACCTCAGCGAAGACCTCCAGGTGGATCAGAGTGGGGGCCGCGCTGGTGCTCGCGCTGGTGGTCGTGGCGGTTCTCAGCGTGGTGCGCCCGGACCGGAGAGGAACCGGCTCCGTCGCAGCCACCGTGGCCGTGGTCCCCTTCCGACCCATGGGGGAGGGTGTGGAGGACATCGCTGCCGGGATCAGCCTCACCACTCGGGACCGATTGGCGGTTCTGGACGGCATTGAGGTCATCGGGGGCATCACCAGCTCCGCCGAGCAGTTCGGGGGTCTTCCGGCCCCGGCGATCGCCTCCGAGGTCGGGGCCGACTACGTCCTCCGAGCGGCCGTGGAGCGGAACGCCGGAGGAGACAGCGTCGAGGTCCGCCCGGAGCTCTTTGGTGCCAACGGGACGAAGATCGGATTCTGGGACGGCAACCCCATCGTCGTCTCTGCCGGGAATCTCTCGAAGGTGGAAACGACCATCGCCGGGGACGTGGCGAAAGCGCTGGACCTCACCATCGGAGCTGCCGCCCGGGCGAACCTGACGGAGCCCAGGAGCAACCCGGCCGCATACGAAGTCTACCTCAGGGGAATGCTCCTGAGCGGGGATGCCAGGGTAGCCCGCCTCAGGGAGGCCGTCGCCCTGGACTCCACCTTCGCTCTGGCACACGCAGAGCTGGCGGGTGGGGCCCGCCTTCGCTGGGTGGAGAGGCGATCGCCACAAGACAGCGCAGACTGGCTCGACCACGCCCTTGCCGCCGCCCGCCACGGACCAAACTTCGCCGGCGGTTACCTGGAGATGGGGCTATTCCACAGGTCCGTCACGCTGGACTCCGATTCGGCTCTCTTCTACCTGGATCGGGCGAGGACGCTGGCCCCGGGGGACGCCGACGTCATGCACTTCCGCGCGTCGGTCCTCTGGACCCGAGGGCAGATCGACAGCGCCCTGGTGGAAGCCCAGCGGGGGGCCGGCCTGGATCGCCTGAACCCTTCCGCCGTGTCTCGGGTCGCCCGAATCCTCCTCTGGAAGCACGCGCTGGAGGAGGCATGGGGTCGCCATCTGGAGGCTCGCCCGCGCGCCATAACGACCCACCAGGGCTTTGCGGTGGCCGATGGTCCGTTGATTCTGTTGGCCATGGGTCAGCCCGATTCGGCTCGGGCCTATCTTTCCCAGATCCCCGATTCCCTGGCCAGGTCCGAGGCGGCCGTCTTTCTCTCCAACTACCTGTTGATGGGGTGGTTGGCGGGGGACTCCCTGATGGACGAGATCTGCGGGGAGGGCTCCGAGGACCTCTGGGAAGACCAGATCCACGATCGGCAGATCGCCTGTGGCCTGGAGGACTGGAGGAGAGGAGACCGGCGCAGAGCCCGAGCGAGGGCGGATTCGGCCGGTATCCCCCTTCGCTCACTCGTGGACCGCCGGCCCGAAGACGAGCGGTTCCGGATGCGGTTGGCGTATTCCCTCTTCCTGAGGGGCAACGTGGAGGAAGCCCTGATACAGGCCGACTCCAGCCTCGCTTCCCTCAACACCTATTGGGACTACTACCCAGGAGCGGCCAACGCCGTCGCATACGTCCGACTGGTGGCCATGGCCGGAGACGCTGGTAGGGCCGTCCCGGAGCTCAGGGTGATGCTGGAGGGGGCCTCACCCATGACACCCGACTGGCTGAGGGTGGATCCCGCCTTCGATCCCATCCGGTCCGATCCGGGGTTCCGGGCCCTGTTGGGGGAGAGCACACCGGAACCCTGAATACGGTGGAGTCCTCAACCGGCCAGGGTCCCCTTCACCTCTCCAGGCGGAAGGGAGCGCCCACCACTTCGAATTGTCCCGTCACGACACCGGTGGACCCGGGATCGGCGAGCCCGGTGAACCCAGGCTGCTTACCGCCCACACTCACTTCGAAGGTCCCGGGCTCCACCACGCGCTCCCAATCCGAATCGATGAGGGAGAGCTGCCGGGCGTCGAGGGTGAAGGACACCGTGCGTGCCTCGCCCGGCTCCAGCAGGACTCGTTCCACTCCCTGGAGGGATCGGATCGGGACAGGGGCCGAGGCTTCCAGATCGGTGAGGTAGAGCTGCACCACCTCCTCCCCTGCCACGGGCCCCGTATTCCGGAGCTCCACCGAGAGTTGGACTTCCTCTCCAGCCTGGACGGAGGCCGGTAGCACCAGCTCCCCATACTCGAAGGTGGTGTAGCTCAGGCCGTGGCCGAAGGGGAAGAGAGGATCACCTCCGAAGTAGCGGTAGGTCCGTCCTTCCATGTCGTAGTCGGAGAATGGAGGGAGCTGCTCCGCGGACCGGTAGAAGGTGACGGGAAGACGTCCGGCCGGGTTTGCGTCGCCGAAGAGGACGTCTGCGATGGCCGTGCCGGCCGCCTGACCGGGGTACCACGCCTCCACGATGGCGGGCACGTGCTCCGCGGCCCAGGGGACGGCCAGAGCGCTCCCGTTGAGGAGCACCAGTACCACCGGCGTCCCGGTTTCCACCACCGCCTCCATGAGCTCACGCTGGGGGCCCGGAAGGCCGATATCGACCCGGTCGCCACCGGCAAAGCCGGGCACCTCCACACGCATCTCCTCTCCTTCGAGGCGGGGGGAGAGTCCCATGACCATGACGACCGCGTCCGCGGCCCGGGCTATCCTGAGGGCTTCAGACCGAAGGTCGGGCTCTGGCCGTGCCCATACGAGTTGGACTGCGCCGTCGGACCGCCGGGGGCGGAACTCCACCCGGATCTGTTGGGGGTCCCCGGCCTCCAGCTCGAAGTCCGTCCACCGGGTGTTGATCTCGTGTTCGCTCCCGAACTGGGCCACCAGGGAGTCGTTGAGGAACACCCGGAAGCGTCCCAACCCCTTTCCCCCCAGTGAGTAGCGCCCGGATACCGGGGGGAGTAGGGCCCCGGTCCAGCGCACGCTGAACTCTCCCGGGCGGAGGTTGGCCATGGGAGCCTCCCCCCACCACCGAAAGTCCAGGGTCTCGTCGGTCCGGATGGCGAAAGGCACCCCCTCCAGGTCCGCGTTGGCGTAGTATTCCGCCCGGAGACCCCGGGCCCCACCCCCTCCCGGTTGCGTCCGCAGGGCGGAAGCCGGGACCGTCTCCAGGAATGCGAGATTCTCGGCAAGATCCGTCCCCCGGGCGTAGGAAACCACGGTTCCTGGGGAGACCTTCTCCCGGATTCCCCGCAGGGGGGTCACGGGATCCGCGGGAAATCCATTGTAGTTCCCCAGGAGGACCTCCACGTCGTTGGCGTTGGGTCCGATGACGGCGATGGTGCGCAGGTCACGGTCCAGGGGCAGGAGTCCGCCCTCGTTCTTCAGGAGGACGATGGATTTCTGGGCCGCCTCCAGCGCCAGAGCCCGGTGCTCGGGGGAGTCGTTGACACTATAAGGGATGGCCGCGTAGGGGACCCGTTCGGGAGGATCGAACATCCCCAACCGGAAGCGGGCCCGGAAGAGTCGGCGAAGGGCGGTGTCCAGGGCCTCCTCCTCCAGGAGCCCCGAACGAACCGCCACTCCCAGGCTGTCGAAGGAGATACCACAGTTCAGGTCGGTGCCTGCTGCCACGGCCATAGCGGCGGCTTCGGAGGGGGTCTCCGCGGCTTTGTGCGTGTTGTAGATGTCCGCGATGGCCCAGCAGTCCGACACCACGTATCCCCGAAACCCCCACTCGTTCCGGAGGATCTCCTGGAGAAGCTCACGGCTGGCGCATGCGGGAGCCCCGCGGAATGCGTTGTAGGCGCACATGACCGACTCCGCCCCTCCCTCCACTACAGAGGTACGAAAGGCCGGGAGGTAGGTCTCCCGGAGGTCACGCTCGTCCACCACGGCGTCAAAGATATGACGGTCCGGCTCCGGGCCGCTGTGGACCGCGAAGTGCTTTGGGGTGGCCACGGTCTTCAGATAGACTGGATCATCACCCTGCATTCCCCGGACGAACGCCACCGCCAGGCGCCCGGTGAGGTATGGGTCCTCGCCGAAGGTCTCCATCCCCCGGCCCCAGCGGGGGTCCCGGAAGATGTTGATGTTGGGGGACCAGAACGTGAGACCTTCGTAGATGCCCCGGTGCCCCTCCCGGACGAACTCGTGGTGCTTCGCCCTGGCCTCGTCGGAGATGGCGGTGGCGACCCGGTGCATGAGCTCCGTGTCCCATGTGGCTGCAAGACCGATGGCCTGTGGGAAGACGGTGGCGATCCCTGCTCGAGCCACGCCGTGGAGGGCCTCGTTCCACCAGTTGTACTCCGGGATTCCCAGTCGGGGCACGGCCGGAGCGGTGTAGAGGGTCTGGGAGACCTTCTCCTCCAGGGTCATCCGTCCCAGGAGGTCTTCGACTCTGGCGTCCAGGGGGAGGTCGGGATTCAGGTAATCAGGGGTTTCGGCAGGGGGCATGGACGCCGCCTCCGGGCTCGGTGAACGAAGTGGCAAACCCGGTGCGCAGCTGGCACCGAGGGTCGCAAGGAACACGATGCTGCCGATTCTTCTTCGCCTGATCATGATTCCTCCAGGCCCGACGTTCTCTCCTCCGATGGATGCGCCTCCCGAGGGGTAAGATACGACGCTGCCGAGGGCCAGGCATTCGCCGAACTCGGTCCACTCCGGACCCACCCGCCCCCGGAGCCCGGGACACACTTCTCTTGACAATCGACAGTAACAGGGAATATGCTGGTGTATTGTCGATAATCTAGGTGTCCCGGAGGTCGACAGCGAGGAGCGTTCACCCGTTGGATCTCTTGAGACGATTCACCCGACGTTGCAGGGTCCTTCTCCACGGGATGAGCTTCGATGGAGAGATGGACGAGGAGATACGTTTCCATCTCCAGATGGAAACGGAAAGCAACATCCGGGAGGGGATGAGTCCCCGGGAGGCTCGGCGGCAGGCCCTCATCGCTTTTGGCGGAGTGGAGCGCTTCAAGGAACAGGGGCGGGACGCCCGAGGCGGGCGATGGCTGGAGGATCTCGTCAGAGACACGAGGCAGGCCGTTCGGGGGCTGCGACATCGTCCGGCCTTCACCGCGGCCTCGGTGCTGGTCCTGGGTCTGGGTGTGGGCTCCATCAGCCTCATGTTCTCCATCCTCAACACGGTGGTTCTGCAACCCCTCCCGTACCCGGAGCCCGATGGTCTGATCTGGGTCTGGGCGGAAAACGCGGCCGGCGTCCAGAACAGTCTCGCCTATTTGGACTACATGGACTATCGGGACGGGACCGAGGCGTTCGGGTCCCTGGCAACGTTCATGCGTTTCAGGGAGACACGGATCCTGAACGGGGGTGAAGAGGCGGAGCAGCTGGTCACCTTCCGGATCTCCTCCAACCTCTTCTCGACCCTCGGGGTGCTCCCGGCCATGGGACGGTCGTTCGTTCCGGAGGAGGAGGTGAGTGGGCAGGCCAACGTAACGATCCTCAGTCACGGATTCTGGCAGCGACGCTTCGGAGGGGATCCCGGGGTCATCGGCTCCGTGCTCCTCATGGACGGAGAGCCCGTGGAAGTGGTGGGTGTCATGCCCCCCGGCTTCGAGTTTCCCACCGGGGCCGAGGCGTGGTTGCCCCTGGAGCGAGACGCGAGCTACGCCCAGGGGAGGGGAGAGAACGACTTCTACATCGTGGGTCGCCTTCGACCGGGAGCCACGATCCAACAGGCCCAGGCCCAGATGGACGTCATAGCCGGGAACATCGCGTCCACATACCCTGACGTGATGGCCGGCTGGCGAGTCAGCCTGGTGTCGCTGCACGAGCGGTTCTTCGGCTCTGCCCGGGAGTCCATTCTCATCCTCACGGCCATCGTTTCCCTGGTGCCCCTGGTGGCCAGCGCGAACCTGGCCTCCCTCTTCATGGCCCGGGCAGTGGCTCGGAGGGCGGAGCTGGCAGCACGGCTGGCCCTGGGTGCGTCCAGGGGAAGGCTGGTTCGGCAGATCGTCACGGAGAGCCTGGTGGTAGCGGGTGGTGGAGCCCTCCTGGGCCTGGCTCTGGCCTTTGCCGGGGCCTCTCTCCTCCGGGCCTTCGCACCAGGGGTCCTGCCTCGTCTGGACGGAATCCGAATTGACACCTCGGTCCTGGTGGCCACGCTCCTGGCGGCGCTCCTGCTGGTGCCGATCTTCGGCCTGCTTCCGGCCCGAAGGGGGACCGACCTGAACGTAGGAGAGGTGATCCGGGGAGGAAGTGGGCGAAGGGCCAGCCGGCAGGAATGGGGTTTTCGAAGCGGGCTCGTCGTGACCCAGGTGGCGCTGTCTCTCATGCTCCTTCTCGGCTCGGGCCTTCTCTTCAGGAGCCTGGTCAATCTTCAATCCACCTCTCCCGGCATCGAAGTGGAGAATGTTCTGACCTTCCAGACCCTTCTCCCGTCTTTCAAGTACTCCACGACTGAGGGTGCCGAGCAGACATGGCTGGAGCTGGAGACGCGCTTGGCCGCCCTCCCCGGGGTCAGCGCCGTGGGCTTCTCCGATCGGGCCCCCCTCAGCGGCGGCGGGCCCACGAATACGGTCTATCCGGTGGATCGCCCACCGGCATCGGCCGCCGACGCCCTCAGTGCCACGCGCCGGTTCGTCTCCCCGGGTTATTTCAGGGCTCTGGAGATCCCTCTGGTTTCCGGTCGCCTGTTCGAAACCACCGATCGCTTCGGGGAGAGACCGGTGGTGGTGATCAACGAGACGCTGGCACGGCAGCAGTTTCCCGGGGTGGATCCCCTGGGAAAGATCCTGGTCCTGGAGTGGAGCGCTCCCCTGAGCCTGGAAGTGATCGGAGTGGCTGCCGATGTCAGGGAGCGGGGGCTGGGGCTGAGTCCGCCTCCCATCTTCTATCTTCCCCCTCGGTGGGACTACGACATGCTGGATGTGGTTCTCAAGTCCGGGAGCGATCCCATGGATCTGGCGGGTCCGGTTGCCCAGGCGGTGCAGGAAGTGGATGAGGACGCCATCGTTTCGGGAATCCAGACCATGGAGGCGCGCCTCTCGAGCACCCTCTTCGAGCCCAGGTTCCGTTCCGCGGTGGTAGGGGCCTTCGCGGCGGTGGCACTTCTTCTCTCCCTCATCGGTCTGTACGGGCTCCTCAACTACTATGTCCAGCAGCGAAGCCAGGAGCTCAGCGTGCGCCTCGCCCTGGGGGCGAGTCAGGGTGGTGTCATCCTGATGGTCGTGAGGAAGGGGATGAGTATGGTGGGCCTGGGCATCGTCCTCGGCCTCGCCGGGGCAGCCGTGGGAGGACGGGTGGTTGGGAGTGTGCTCTTCGGCGTGAGCAGCACCGATCCCACCATCATGCTCGCGGTGAGCTCAATCATGGCGCTGGTGGGTCTGGGCGCGAGCGTCCTCCCGGCCCTCCGTGCGAATCGGATGGACGCCGTAGAGGCGCTGAAGGCGGAATAACGACGTTCGCCCCCATCCCCGAGGGGAAAGGGGGCGAAGTGTCGTCCCGCGCCGAGTCGGATGGTTATGCCTGCGAGTCGGGCATCCTCCCGACCTTCAGAACGCTGGGGCGGTTCGCCCGGCACATCTCCCGCCCCTTCTCGATTGCCTCTTCCCGGGTCGAGAACCGGTCGTTTGCTTCCTTGCCCCGGCGGCGAAGAACCCACTCCTGACCGGAGACCACGACTTCATAGATCCTCTTCTGCATGACGGCCTTTCAGTTCACACGTGATGAAGGAGCCCCTCTGGTGGTGAGGTGCGTGGAGTGGAGCGCCGGCAGTCTCCTCAAAGGCCGGGGCAGGGAGGGAATATACCTGTAGCAATTAATATTCTACCCTGGATAGGGAAGAAGGTGCCGACGCGTGTGGCTGGAAGGCCGTTGACCCGACCCGGTGGGTGGATCCATGCTTCTCTGGAACCTCCACACCGGCAAGGAATCGGCGTGATGATTGCAAAGCACCGAACCGTCGAGCTACGCACGCACGGGAACGACCACATCGTGGACATCACGGGTGATGTCCAGGCTCTGGTGGCGGACACCGGTGTTGCCACGGGTCAGGTGGTTCTCCTGGTGCACGGCTCCACCGCGGCCATCACCACGCTCGAGTTCGAGCCCGGCCTGGTGAATCACGATATCGCCGCGGCCATGGAGCGCCTTGCGCCTCGAGATGGCCGATACGCCCACGAGGAGACCTGGCACGACGACAACGGTCACTCCCACGTGAGAGCTGCCACGGTGGGCCCCGCTCTGGCCCTCCCCGTCGTGGACGGGGCCATTCCCCTGGGCACCTGGCAGCAGATCGTCTTCATGGACTTCGACACCCGCCCCCGAAGACGCACGGTCCACGTGAGCGTGATGGGGGTCCAGGGAGAGGACGGCGGTGCCGCCTCTCAGGCCGTCAGCGGATGACGCGATAGTCCAGGGGCGGGTCCCGGTCTCCCAGGAGGGGCGTATAGACGAAGTCCGGCCCGACTCGCCGGGCCTGCTCCGCCGCCGCTTCCTCCACGATCCCGGGGTCCGTGAAGATCTCCACCGCCGTCAAAGCCAGCGTCTTGGCGGCTACCAGCATCCCCTTGACGCCGATGCTCGTTCCCCCGGCGGCCACCGCTTGCCAGGAGTGGGCTGCGGTACCCGGAACCCAGGTGGCGGTCCGGAGCCCCGCAGTAGGCACCACCCAGCTCACGTCGGCCACGTCGGTGGAGCCCGTGCCGCTCCGGACGAAATCGTAAGGGCGAATCTCGGCGGTGGACTCGAGAGGCGGGGAGTCTCCCGGGAGGGAGGCCCGAACGATCTCGGCGAACTTCCGCTCCGTCTCGTCGTAGGTGATGCCTCCGACCCGGTTCAGGTTCTCCCACATCACCCGCTGTAGGGTCTCGTTGGGAAGGAGGTTGTAGAGACCGTGGATCACCTCGTACTCCACCTCCGTCCCCGTTCCCCGGGCCGCACCTTCCGCCGCCGCCGCCACCCGCGCGAACAGTTCCTGAACCGTCCCGGGGTCCGGATTGCGAACGTAGTAGAACACCTCGGCGAAATCCGGGATGACGTTGGGGGCGGACCCGCCGTTGGTGATGACGTAGTGGATCCGGGTCTCCTGGGGGACGTGCTCCCTCAAGAGGTTGACCATGTAGTCCATGGCTTCGACCCCGTCCAGGGCCGAACGGCCTCGATCCGGGGCGGCGGCGGCATGGGCGGAGACGCCGTGAAACCGGAACTTGGCCGACTTGTTGGCCAGTGAGGTGGAGGGACTGGCACTGTTGCCATCCGCAGGGTGCCAGTGCAGCACCACGTCCACGTCGTCGAAGTACCCTTCCCGGACCAGGTAGACCTTCCCGGCTCCACCCTCCTCGGCGGGGGTCCCGTACAGACGGATCGTCCCGGGGGTGCCCGTGGCCTCCAGCCACTCCCTGGTGGCGATGGCGGCGCCGGTGCTCCCGGTTCCGAAGAGATGGTGCCCACAGGCGTGACCGGCGGCTTTGTCGGGGAGGGGAGCCCGCTCCGGTACTGCGTCCTGGGTGATGCCCGGAAGGGCGTCGAACTCGGCCAGGATCCCGATGATGGGCTCTCCCGAGCCCCACTCCGCCACGAAGGCGGTGGGGATTCCCGCGATGCCGGCCTCCACGGAGAACCCGGCGGCCCCGAGCTCCTCCTGGAGGAGAGCGGAGCTCTGGTATTCCTGGTATCCCACTTCCGCCAGGTCCCAGATCTCCATGGCCACCGCTCCCAGGCGCTCCTGGTGCGCGTCGATGAGGGAGAGGACGGAGGGGCCCCTCTCCTGGGCATACAGGGAATCGGCCGTGGGAGAGGCGAGAAGCGTCAGTAGGCCGACGAGGGCGAGGTTCTCTCCGCGGGACATGGGGTCCTCCTGCATGGGTGAGGTGTGGTGTTGCGTGGAAAACGTTCGGCGTCTTCCACGGCTCGACAGAAGAAGCGCCCTCACTCTTTCGGGTGCCCCAACCACCGGCCCGGAGCCGCGTCCGTCACTTCGGCTCCACCGTCGAATACCAGAACCCCGTTCACGATGACGAAGGGGATCCCTGCGGAGCGCTGGTCGGGGTCCCGGTAGGTGGCCCTCTCCCGGACGGTGGCGGGGTCGAAGACGGTGATGTCGGCGTCCATACCCTCCTGGAGACGGCCCTTTCGAGCCATGACCGGCATGGCCTTCTCCAACCGCTGAGCCGGGAGGAGGGTGATGCGTCTGATCCCCTCCATCCAGCCCAGGACCTCCTGGTCCCGAACGTACCTGCCCAGGAAACGGGCGAAGGTCCCGACGCTCCGGGGATGACCGGTGCCGTCTTCGAGGCCCCCGCCGTCGGAGCTGATGATCCCCAGCGGACTCTTCAGCCCCATGATGATCTCCTCCTCGGGGATGAACTCCGTCTGAACGGAGAGGGCTCCGGGCTGGGCCCGGAGCTCCTCGAACCGGGCCCTGGAGAGCCGCTCCTGGGTTTCCGCGATGTAGATGTCGGAGTAGTCAGCCCCGCCGAAGCGGTCCTGCCATCCCTCGTCGTAGAGAGCGGATTGGAGCCAGGTCTGGTTCCGCGTCCAAACGTGAAAGTCGAATCCCACGTCCACTCCGTGGGCCGCCGCCCCCTCGATGAGGGCGATGCTGAGGGGGGCCGACCCCACGGTGGAGGAGATGAGATGGACCAACTGGGCCTGGGCACCGGAGGCCGCGGCCATTGAGATGACCTCCATGGTGGCCAGGCTCATGGTAAGGGGGAAGACATTCCCCTTGTAGCGGGCGTGAAGGGCCACGATCCCTCCCTCCTCG
>JASFRP010000004.1:0-17678 GCA_050114895.1 Gemmatimonadota bacterium | reverse complement strand
TCATCGACAACCACGTCCTGGTGGCCTGATCCCGATGCCTCCTTCCCCCGCCGCGGAGCTTCCCCCCCTCCACCCTCTCGTCGCTGCAGCCGCAAGGGGTGAGCTCCCCGCCTGGGCCACGGCGAGCCCGGAGCGCAGGAAACACATGGCCCGGGTGGCCAACCTGCTGAAGAGTTGGGCCGAGAAAAGGGCCGAACCTCCCCGCGAGCGCGCCCGTTGGATGGCTGCGGGGTACCTCCACGACTCCCTTCGTGACTCCCACGAGGAGGGCTTGAGGCCGGAGGTGGCGGCGGAGTTCCGCGAGCTTCCAACCAAGGTCCTTCACGGACCGGCGGCCGCCCACCGCCTCCGAAGCGAAGGGGTGGAAGACGAGGAGCTCCTCCATGCCATCGCCTTCCATACGCTGGGGTCCCCGGGTTTCAGGTCCCTGGGGCTGGCCCTCTTCGCCGCCGACTTCCTGGAGCCCGGCAGGAAGCTCCGGGAGCGGTGGAGGGGGCAGTTGAGAGACAGGGCCCCGGAGGAGCTGGAGAGAGTCGTGAAAGAGATCCTGGAGGCTCGGATTCGCCACCTTCTGAAGCGAGGCCGACCCATCAGAGCCGAGACCATGGCGTTCTGGAACCGCATGTCCGAGGGGGAGGGATGGGCCAGCGCATCCGAGCTCTAGTCCTCCTGGTGGTAGTCCTGGGGGCGGGGACTCTTCTGGGATCTTCCCTGGCCCAGTGGTGGCACGCGGGCCCGCCGCCTCCAGGCCTCGGATCTTCACGAATTCCGGGCAGAGTCCGGGTCGAGGTCCTGAACGCCGGTGGAACCTCCGGTGTGGCCCGGGGTGCCACTGCGGTGCTCAGGGATCTGGGGTTGGACGTTGTATATTACGGGAACGCGGAAAACTTCTCCGACGAGCCCTCCGTAGTGTTGGATCGGGTAGGGCGTTTGGATGCGGCCCGGACCGTGGCCGACGCCCTGGGCATCCGGGAGCTTCGATCAGAACCTGACTCCAACCTTTTTGTTGACGTGACAGTTCGTTTGGGGCCCGAGTGGTCCGGCGTGCCGGACTCCCTGGGGAACGACTCGGCGCCCCGGCCCTGGTGGGACCTCCGGCGCTTCGTCCCGAGGAAGAAGACCACCGAGAACCCCGATTCTACAGGCCTATAGGCATGGCGAAAAAGCAACGACGCGCTCGGAATCAAGGGGAGGGGAGCTCACCGGAGAATGGCGACGGGACGTCCAGCTCGAGGACTGCCCCGGAGGGAAAGGGCGCCGGACGAAGGGAAGAGAACGCCCTCGTCGAGTGGACGAAGTCCATCCTTGTTGCCCTCATCCTCTTCTTCTTCATCCGAACCTTCCTGGTTCACACCTTCGTCATCATCTCCGGCTCCATGGAGGAAACCCTCCTGGTGGGCGACCTTCTTCTGGTCAACCGGGCCGCGGTTGGGAGCAGGATTCCCGGTACGTCCATACGGATCCCCGGATATTCCGAGGTGCACCGGGGGGACATCCTGGTCTTCGACCCCCCCCACGAAGAGGACATGAAGCTGGTGAAACGCCTCATGGGGCTCCCCGGGGACACCATCCAGATGCGGGACAAGGTGTTCTTCGTGAACGGAGAGCCCCTCGACGAGCCCTATGTCCAACACACCTTGGACCAGGATGACGATACGCACCCCTGGATGGTCTGGCAGGAGGAGTACCTTCTACCCCATGAGGGAAATGGCCGCTATCGCCCCACTCGGGACAACTGGGGGCCACTGGTCATACCTGAGGACCGCTACTTCATGCTGGGGGACAACCGTGACACCAGCCTGGACAGCCGGTACTGGGGAGTCCTGGAGGGCTGGAGGCTGGAGGGAAGGGCCGTCCTGGTCTACTTCTCCTACAACAAGGACTCCCTGAGGCCGTTTCCGTGGATCCGGGAGGTCCGGTGGAACCGGATCGGAGACCTGGTCAAATGAGCTCCTGACCCCGTTCCCCCGCGTCTCCTTCTCCCAAAGCGTCGCTCGGACCCAGCGCAACCAGGGCGTTTGCCCTGAGTTGTCCACAGGCGGCCTCGATGTCCCTCCCCCGGGATTCACGCACCGCCACCGAGACCCCCCGTTCCCGGAGGATGCGGGCGAAGGTGCGGATTCGTTCCTCCGGGCTGGGGCCCCAGTCCCTGTGGGGGATGGGGTTGAAGGGGATCAGGTTCACGAATGCCTGGAGGCCCGCCGCCAGCTCTGCGAGCTTCGGTGCCAGCCGGGGGTGATCGTTCAAGCCTTCGATGAGTGTGTATTCGAAGGTGATCCGCTTTCCACCGGCGGCATCGAAGGCCTTCAACGCCTCCATCAGGGTGGGGAGGGGATAGCGCTCCTCGAGGGGGACCAGGGATCTCCGGAGCTCGCTCTCCGGTGCGTGCAGGGAAAGTGCGAGCCTGAATTGCTCCGGCCGCTGGGCCAGCTCCAGGATCCCGGGGACCAGCCCGACGGTGGATACGGTGATGCGGCGGGCTCCGAATCCGTATCCCTGATTCAGGATGGTCAGTGCAGGGAAGAGGGCCTTCCGGTTGGCCAGGGGTTCCCCCATCCCCATGAAGACGACGTTGCTGATCTTTCCGATTCCCTCGTTCTCGGCCCATCGCCTGGACGCCCGAAACTGAGCCACGATCTCCCCAGGGGTCAGGTTGCGACGGAATCCGCTCAGGCCTGTGGCGCAGAAGGTGCACCCCATGGCACAGCCGGCCTGCGAGGAGATGCAGAGGGTGAGACGGTCGGAGGTCGGGATGAGGACCGACTCTACCAGCTCCCCATCGTGCAGCCGCCAGAGGTGCTTCACCGTGCCGTCGAGGGAACGGGAGACGGTCGCCAGCTCGGCCTCACCCAGGACGAAGCGTCGACCCAGGGCCTCCCGTTCTTCCACCGGAAGGTTGGTCATGGCGCGGAAGTCCGGCGCCAATGCACCGAAGATCCAATCCACCACCTGCCCGACCCGGAAGGTCGGCTGCCCCCGCTCCCGGAAGTGATCCTCCAGTCGCTCGCGGAGGGCGTCGGGTTCGAGGCTCAGCAGATCGGGACGGTCAGCCATGGGAATCCCTCACCGCGCGGCGCCCCGCGGAAGCCTCACCGAGGCGCGATAGAAGTGCACGGGTCCGAAGTCGTTAGCCAACGCCTCCCTGAGGACGGAGAAGGCATACCGGTCGAGGTCCAGACCGATCATCCAGAGGGTCGTCCAACCGTCCTCCCCACCCCAATAGGTCATCCCCACCCCGGCGTGCAATCGCTCCACCCAGGATGCCCTGATGGAGATTCGGTGTTCCGGGGCTTCGGGGCCAGGGCGCTTCTCCAGACCATATCCCAGGTGAATGGGGATCCTGGAATGGGCCACCGGGGGAAGCTCCACCTCCACTCCCCCGAGAATACGGGGATCGTGGCCCAGTCCCCGCAAGGCCAGACCGAACCGGGGAGAGAGGGCCGCCCGGGGGTGAAGGTGGACCCCCACGTCTCCTTCCACTCTGCTCCGTACCTCCCCGGCAACGGACGCCCGGTGAAACCGGAGGGCCCCCCCGAGACCACCCGGCACCTCCAGGTCCCTGGCCAGACCGAACACCAGGGCGTCTTCCGCCACCTCGACGCTCCCGAAGTCGGGCAGGGGCGAGTCGGTGGTCCGAGGGATATCGGGGATTCCCAGATGCCAATACCCGACCCCAGTGCGGAGCCCGAAGGGGAGGTCTACCGTTCCTGCCAGCGCGACCCCGCGGATTCCGGTGGCCTTCGGCCCGTCCACGTGGGTGATCCAGATCTCCGGATCCGTCCCCGCCTCCCTGGCCAGACTCCCCGGGTTCCAGAGAATGGCTCCGGCGCCCGTGAGGATCGCTTCCGGCTGAGGCACGGCCCGAATCGGCCAATCGAACAGGAGCTGGCTCCGCGCCCCCCCCGGTAGGGCCGTGATCGCCATCACCAGAAGCGAGAAGGGGCGGGCGGAGAGCAAAGGATTGCCGTGCCTTTGTTTCTTGAACAGGAAAATACCCGCCGTTAAGTTAGCGGAGCCGGAGCGGGATCGGAACGAAGGCCTTTCTTCCCCATCCTGGGCGGGATGTGGGGAGTAGGGAACAGGTCTCAGCCCCGCACGAGGAATGGAAAGGCCAGGGAGGCATTCGAGGCACCCTCGCATCTGAGCACAAAGGAACCCGGTGATCCAGGCTCTGACAGCATGGAGGCCCGCCGCGACTTGGGCGGCGGTCCTCTTTTTGTTTGACAGGGTCCCGCAACGCGCTCTTTTCTTTCTCTTTCTCCCCTGTCCGGGGGGCCTGGCAGCCGGCACCCCGGACGAGCCGAACTGAAACCGTCGAGAGAAGCATGTCGTCCCAGTCCGATTTTGAGTCAGAAAAGACCGCGTTTCGATCCCGAATGGCCGGGCGCCTTACAAGCGCAGACGCCGGCGTGCAGATGCGCTTGGCGGGATGGGTTCATCGTCGCCGAGACCTGGGAGGGGTCTTCTTCGTTGATCTTCGGGATCGGAGCGGAGTCCTCCAGGTTTCGGTGGGGCCGGACTGGACGGAGCCGGACTCCCTCGCCCTGACGAGGGGGTTGGGGGCGGAGGATGTGATCGAGGTGGAGGGTGAGGTTACCCTGCGCCCCCGGGAAGCCCTGAACCGGGAGATGGCGACGGGCGAGGTGGAGCTCAGGGCGACGAAGGTTCGGGTCCTGAACCGGGCGGCAACGCCCCCGATTCCCGTGTTTCGGAACCCCGACGAAGAGCTCCCCTCGGAAGACCTCCGGCTCCGGCACCGGGTCCTGGACCTCCGGCGAATGGAGATGCAGGAGAACCTCAGGCTCAGGCACGAGCTGGTTCTGAGGGTCCGCAACTACATGAGCGGGCTGGGGTTTCTCGAGGTGGAGACACCCATCCTCACCAAACCGACGCCGGAGGGTGCCAGGGATTTCCTTGTGCCCAGTCGGAACCACCCCGGGGAGTTCTTTGCCCTCCCGCAGAGCCCGCAACTGTACAAACAGCTCCTCATGGTGGCAGGGGTGGACCGGTATTTCCAGATCGCCCGGTGTTTCAGGGACGAGGACCTGAGGGCGGACCGGCAACCGGAGTTCACCCAGATCGACATCGAAGCTTCGTTCATCCAACCCGAGGATATTTTTCACTGGATGGAGGGGCTCATGGCCGCTCTGGGCTCCGTGGCCGGGTTGGAGGTGCCCACGCCGTTCAGGAGGATGCCGTACGCCGAGGCGCTCGAGGACTATGGCTCGGATCGTCCGGACCTCCGGTACTCCCTCAGGATCCGGGACTGGACCCAGGCCCTGGGGGGGCTGGACTTCCAGATCTTGAGGGGAGCGGTGGATGCAGGCGGTAGGATTCGAGGTTTCGGCCTGGATGGCGGCGCGGTCCTTTCCCGGAAGCAGATCGAGGGCCTCGAAGCCCTGGCCAAGAAGGCCGGGGCCCCCGGGCTCCTGTGGGTGAAGCGCGGCGATGGGGGACTGTCCGGGCCTCTCGCCCGCTTCTTGGAGGAGGGGCATCTGGAGGCTCTCGGGCTCTCCGAAGGGAGCCTTGCCCTGGTGGTGGCAGGGCCGGACCGGGTCACCTCACCCGCCCTGGACGCCATCCGGGTGCCGGCCCTGAAGACCCTCGGCCGTGACCCCGAGAGGAAGAGTGCCTGGCTGTGGGTGGTGGACTTCCCCATCTTCGAGGTGGAGGAGGACGGGTCCCTGGCGGCTGCCCACCACCCGTTCGTCCACCCACACCCCGAGGATGCGGACCGCCTCGGGCCTGATCCGGTGGGGACGAGGGGGCAGGCCTACGACCTGGTCTACAACGGGGTCGAGTTCGGGTCGGGCAGCATCCGGAATCACCGTCCGGAACTCCAACGGGTCATCCTTCGGCACCTGGGCCTCTCCGACGCGGAGATCGACTGGAAGTTCGGCTTTCTCCTGGAGGGTCTGGCGGCGGGGGCTCCTCCCCATGGAGGGATCGCCCTGGGAATGGATCGAATCGTGAAGGAGTTTGTGGGAGCACCGAGTCTTCGGGACGTCATTGCCTTCCCCAAGACCACCGCCGCCCGCGCCCTCTTCGAGGGTGCTCCCATCCCCCTCTCCGACGATGAGCTCGAGGAGCTCCACCTCAGGCGTGCGTCGAGCTCCCCCTCTGGTGAGGGAAGAGATCCCGGCGGGGAAACGTGACGAGCGCTGACGAGACCATCCTGGAGCACCGCCTGAACGCGGAGGGGGCCGACCAGCTCCTGTTGGCGGGTGTGAACGACGCCAACTTCCAGGAGCTGGCGAAGATCTTCGGGATCCGAGTGGTGTTGCGGCGAGACCAGGTCGTTCTGTCCGGGCCTCTTCAGGGCGTAGAGCGGGCGACACCGGTGGTCCGGCACATGATCGAGTGCGCCAGCTTGAGGGAGCCGTTCGAGGTCTCAGACATCGGCCGATTCGCCGACGAGGCCGAGGCCCTGGGGGATTCCGGTCTGGTCTCTCCGGACCAGGAGATGCGAATTGCCCTGCCCGGGACCAGGAAGGCTATCGTCCCCAAATCCGATGGACAGCGGCGCTACCTGGAATCCATCACCCAGAACGACGTGGTCATCGGGATCGGCCCCGCTGGGACGGGGAAGACCTACCTCGCCGTTGCCAAGGCAGTGGAAGCCCTCCACAAGAAAAGGGTGAAACGCATCATTCTGGCCCGACCTGCGGTGGAAGCGGGAGAGAACCTGGGCTTCCTCCCGGGAGACCTCCAGGAAAAGGTGGATCCTTACCTCAGGCCTCTCTACGATGCGCTGGAAGACATGATGCCTCCCGACCAGGTCCGGCGGTCGCTGGAGTCCCGAACCATCGAGATCGCCCCCCTGGCCTATATGCGGGGACGGACCCTCTCCGACGCCTTCGTGATCCTGGACGAGGCCCAGAACGCCACGTCCCTTCAGATGAAGATGTTCTTGACCCGGCTGGGTTTGAACTCCAGGGTTGTCATCACCGGGGACAAGACCCAGATCGACCTTCCACGCCGGGAGGATTCAGGGCTTCTACAGGTGGAGCGGATCCTCCACGGAATCGATGGAATCGCTCTCATATACCTCACCGGGAAGGATGTCATCAGGCATCGCCTGGTGAAGGACATCATCCGGGCCTATGCCCGGGATGAAGGAGCCGACGAAGGGTGACACGCAAACGGGGTAAGGTGAAAGGGCCCGGCTGGTTCCAGGCCCTCTCCAGAGCGCCGGAAAACCCCTGGCCACAGGGGGTGATTCACCACGGGGCGCGCATCGCCATCCTGGTCTTCCTGGCCGTCTTCATCACCGTCCTCTTCCCCACCGAGGGACAACGGACCCTCGCGCCCCCGGAGCCGGGGATGGTGGCGGACGAGGACGTCCTGGCGGCGATCCCCTTCACCGTCCCCAAGACGCCGGAGGAGCTGGAGCGGGACCGGGCCACCGCGGAAGCCGTGATCCCGCCGGTCTTCGATTATCGTAGCGAAGCCCGGGACACGATGGCCGCGAACCTGGATCGGTTCCTCGACGAGGTCCAGCAGGCGGCGGACCGAGGGGGGCTCGACGCAGTGGTAGAGGTCCTGAACCGGGAGGGCCTCTCGGGGCTCGTGAGCCAGGCAGATCTCCTGCTGGACCCGCAGAACCTCCGGGCGCTCCGGGCTGCTGCCGACACGGTGGCCAACGAGCTCATGCCCCGGGTTCTGGACGCCACCGACGGCCAGAACATCGATGCCGACCGCGTCGTGGTCCGATACCAGAACGGGGAGGAACGCTCCATTCCCACGGACTCGCTCCTGTGGGGACCGGCATTCCTGAACCGGGCCTTCCAGAGCCTGAATCCGGCCCGCCCCGAGCTCCAGACCATCTTTCGGTTGCTGGTCATCAGCAATTTCGTCCCCAGCTTCCACCTCGATCCGGTGGCGACCTCGCAGGAACGGGCCGCGGCCCGGCAGGCCGTACCTCTGACCAAGGCCAACATCCTGGCGGGAGAGGCCATCGTTCGGAGGGGCCAGGTCATTCGGGACACCGACAGGGAGCGGCTCCGGGCCTACGAGGCGGCCCTGGTGGAACAGGGAATGGCAGGGACCTTCGACAGGGATTGGGGCTCTGTTCTGGGGAGTGGGGTCCTCAACCTCCTCCTCCTGAGCCTCTTCGGTCTCCTCCTCTTCTTCTTCCGAGCGGAGGTGTACCGAAACTTCCGGTGGGTTCTTCTCCAGGGGATCCTGGTCCTGGTGTACTTCGTGGCCGCCTGGGGCATCGCCAGTCAATCCTTTCCCTCCGAGCTCCTGCCCATCGCCTTCGTGGCGCTCCCCGTGGCGGTGCTCTGGGACGGTCGAATGGCGTTGGTCCTGGCCCTCGTATTGGGGGTGCTCTCCGGGGCTCAACCGCCCTTCGGAGCGTTTCCGGTGATGGTGGTTACCCTGGTGGGAGGAGGGGTGGCGGCCCTCTCCGCCCGCGCCGTGAGGAGGCGGTCCCAGACCTGGATCTTCATCGCCCTCATCACCCTGGGTTACGCCCTGGCGATCCTATCCCAGGCCCTGATCCACAAGACGGACCCGGGCACCGTTACCGCCGCCGTCCTCTGGGCCGCCGGCAACGCTACTGCCAGTGCCATCCTGGCCATGGGTTTCATGCCGGTCTTCGAAT
Organism: Gemmatimonadota bacterium; assembly: GCA_050114895.1. Classification (GTDB taxonomy): domain Bacteria; phylum Gemmatimonadota; class Gemmatimonadetes; order Longimicrobiales; family Gaopeijiaceae; genus JASFRP01. Next base: position 9,070 of record JASFRP010000004.1, on the reverse strand, counting down.
GGATGACCGGTATCACCACCGACCAGACCCTCCTGGAGTGGGCGGACCCGAACCGTCCTCTCCTGAAACGACTTTCCCTCGAAGCCGGCGGGACGTACGCTCACACCATCAGCGTGGCCAACCTGGCCGAGGCCGCCGCAACTGCCATCGGGGCGAACGGGCTCCTGACGCGTGTGGGCATCTACTACCATGACGTGGGGAAGATGCTGAAACCGCACTTCTTCGTGGAGAACCAGCCCGGTGGCCGAAACCCCCACGACAAGCTCAAGCCCCATACCTCGGCGGCTATCGTCAGGGAGCACGTCATCGAGGGGGAGAAGATGGCCAGAGACGCCGGTGTCCCGGACGTGGTGGCGCGATTCATCCCGGAACACCACGGGACCCAGCTCATTGGGTTCTTCTACGAACGGGCCAAGGAGGAGTCCGAGGAGGAGCTGAACCCGGAGGAGTTCCGTTATCCGGGCCCGAAACCACGTTCCAAGGAGACGGCCATCGCCATGCTGGCCGATTCGGTGGAGTCGGCCACCCGGGCCCTCCAGGACCCGTCACCCGAAAGGGTGCACGAGCTGATTCGCACCGTCGTGGAGGGGAAGATCCGGGACGGACAGCTTTCCGATTCTCCACTGACCCTGAGAGAGATCAGCACCATCCAGGACCAGTTCGCCAAGGTCGTGGGCGGCATGTTCCACCACCGTCTGGACTACCCGGCAACCAAGCACATCACGGAGGCCAGAGAAGAGAGGTCGTCCGGGGTCGAGGGAGGGGAAGGTCGGGGCGGGGGAGGGCCTCCCGAGGACGTTGGCCCGGGCGGGCCGACCCCGCCGGAGCTGCCCCTGGGCGTTCCCCGCCCGGACGAGCCGGAGAGGGGTGATGGAGGCCTCTGACCGCTCTGGAGTCTCGGTACACCTGAGTGCAGAGGGGGGGTGGAGCGTCCCGAAGAAGTTGCTGGAGACCGGTGTGAGAAGGGCAGCCGCCCGGGGGGGGATCGGGGAGGGTGAGATCTCCCTCACCTTCCTGGGTGACGGGGAGATCCGGGCCCTCAACCTGGAATACCTGGGTAGAGACGAGATCACCGACGTCATCGCGTTCTCGCTCCGCGACCCCGGATCCGCCATCGTGGGAGATATCTACGTGGGGTATGACCAGGCCCGGCGGCAGGCCGATGAGCTGGGAATCGCCCTCACGGAAGAGCTCCTCAGGCTGGCCATCCACGGGACCCTCCACGTCACGGGTCAGGACCACCCGGCAGGGGAGGACCGGTTCGACAGCGAGATGTTCCGGCTCCAGGAAGAGATCGTGAGGGAGACCCTTCCACCCGGTTCTACCCCGGCTTGACGGTCCTTTCGTAGCCCCGGATCTTTCAGAGAGCTTCGACACGCAGCCCCCTTACGTCTGGGTCCCCGCCGGGGGCCCCGTTCCAAGAGAGAGACTCCTTGACCCCTTTCCGTCCCGAGGACATCGAGACCGTACGGCTCCGGCTGCGGGAGCTCGTCCAGGATGGGGAATCTTCCGAGATCCGGGAGCTTCTCCAGGAGCTCCATCCGTCCGATGTGGCGGATCTCGTGGAGGCTCTGGATACGGAAGAGGAGCAGGTGGCCCTCATGGAGGCCCTCCCGGCGGATCTCGCCTCCGAGACCCTCGCCGAGATGGACGAAGAGGAGGACCCGGGGGACATCCTGGCTGCTCTGGATCCCAAGAGGGGTGCCGAGCTCCTCCGGGAGCTGGACTACGACGATGCGGTAGACCTGGTAGCCGAGCTGGAGCCGGAGGAGAGGGCGAGACTCCTGGCGGCCCTTCCGCTGGAGGAGGCCGGGGAGATTCGGGGCCTCCTTCGGTACCACGAGGAGTCCGCGGGTGGCCTGATGGACACCCTCCTGGTGAGGGTGGAAAGCACGCTCAGCGCAGGCCAGGCCATCGCCGAGGTCAGGCGGCAGGGGAGGGAAGTGGAGGACTTCTACACGGTCTTCGTCGTGGACGAGGGACAGCACCTCCTGGGCACGATGCCCCTCGATGATCTCATTCTGGCCGACCCTCTCCTTCCGGTGATCGAGCTTGTGGAGCCTGTGGTGGCCTCCGTTCTGCCTGATGAGGACCAGGAAGAGGTGGGGCGCCTCATGTCCCGGTACAACCTCGTCTCCATTCCGGTTGTGGACCAGTTCGGTCTGCTCCTGGGCCGCATCACCTTCGACGACGTGCTGGACGTGATGGAGGCGGAACAGACGGAGGACATCCTGCTCCTGGCCGGCACCTCGGATCAGGAGGAGTTGAGAGGTGGCTGGGTGGAGACCGTTCAGACCCGCCTCCCCTGGCTCTTCCTGAACCTCCTGACCGCCACCATGGGCGCCTCCGTCGTCTACTACTTCTCCGAGACCCTGGAGAACGTCATCGTCCTGGCGGCGATCATGCCCGTGGTGGCTGGGCTCGGAGGGAACGCCGGCACGCAGGCCCTGGCCGTCACGGTACGGCGCCTGGCGCTGGAGAGCGGTCTGGGGTCCAGTCGTTTCTCCGCCGTCTTCAAGGAGCTTCTGGTAGGGATCGTGAACGGCGCGGTCCTGGGAGGTGTGGTGGCCACGGTGGCAGCCGTCATCGGTGGAGATCCGAAGCTGGGTCTCGTGGTGTTCCTGGCCATGTGCGGCAACCAGGCCGCTGCGGGCTTCGCGGGGTCTCTGTTCCCCACCATCCTGGATCGGGCCGGGATCGATCCGGCGGTCGCTTCATCGGTCTTCGTGACCGCCCTCACCGATCTCCTGGGCTTCCTCTTCCTCCTGGGCCTGGCAACGGCGCTGCTCCTATGACGCGGTCCATCCGAACGGCGTCGGTCCTGTACCGCCTCACTCCATTCCTGGTTGCCTTTCTCAGGGACCGCCGGCGGTTCATGCTCGTTGGCCGCCCGGCCCTCAGAAGCCCGGCCCACCACGAGCGTCGAGCACAGCGTCTGACGAAGACCATCGGAAGACTCGGGCCCACCTTCATCAAACTCGCCCAGCTCTTCAGCGCCCGAGCCGACATTCTCCCCGAACCCTACCTCTCCCGCATCGGGACACTCCAGGACCAGGCGCCGCCGGATCCCTGGGAATCTGTGGCAAAGGTCCTGGAGGAGGAGCTGGGGCAGCCCGTCTCCGAGCTCTTCTCCGAGTTCGAAGAGACCCCCCTGGCGGCTGCCAGCCTCGGACAGGTCCACCGTGCTCGGACGAAGGGACGGCAGGTGGCGGTGAAGGTTCTGCGGCCCGGGGTGGAAAGAGCCGTCGCCCTGGATCTGGACATCAGCTTCCGCTTCCTGTTCTGGTTGAACATCCTCTTCCCGAACCACCACGTCCGGGCTCTCACCAACGTGGTGCGTGAGTTCTCCGCACGGGTGAAAGAGGAGATGGACTTCAGACAGGAGGCCGAGAACATGGCCTCCTTCCAGCGGTTCTTCTCCCGGGAGACCACGGTCCGGATTCCTGCGGTCCTGGAGGAGTTCACTCGCCGCCGGGTACTGGTGATGGAGTATTGCGCCGGGACCAAGATCGACCAGCTCCATGAGCGGTTCGAGGCGGGCGAGCTGGAGTTCACTCGCCTCATGGAGACCCTCACAGGCCTCTATCTGCGAATGATGATGGTGGATGGGTTCCTCCACGCCGACCCTCATCCCGGAAACCTTCTGGTGGACGATGACGGCCGGATCATCCTCCTGGATTGGGGGATGGTTCTCAGGGTTCCGAAGTGGACCCGAGAGGCCATCCTGCACATGGCTTTGGCCGTGGAGCGGGAGAACCTGGAGGGGACCATCAACGGTATGTACCAGTTGGGGATGATCTCCCCCGAGGTTTCCCGGGGGGAGATCAGGGAGGCGGCCACGGAGATCCTCAGAATCATGGAGCGGGCCCGGGGCTCGAACCGGGATCGAATCCAGGAGATCGTCCAGAAGATCTTCGACATATTCTACTCCTGGCCCCTCCTTCTCCCCCAGGAGCTGGTCTACTTCTTCCGGACCTCGGTGCTCCTGGAAGGGATCGGGTACCGCTACGACTCCGGATTCGACGGCTTCGGCCTCCTTCGGCGAGTCATCGGGCATTTCCGTCCCGACATTCAGCGAACCACGGGAAAGGTGCCGGCCACCATGGCCAGGGACCTCATCGGGGAGGCGCAGGTCACGCTGACCACGGTGAGGGACCTCCTGACCCGAGCCCAGCGGGAGGAGCTCCGGGTACGAGTCCACCCCCGGGATGTCCAGGGGCAGGAGCGGTTCCTTCACCTCCAGGCCCGGAGGATCGTCCTGAGCGTGTTTGCCACGAGCACGGCCATCATCTCCGCGATTCTCTTCATCGCATTGCGGAGCTACTGGATTCTAGCCGGGGGATTCGCCGCGTCCCTCTTTCTCTTCGTGATCGTCTTCTTCATCCCCACGCACCTCCTGGAGAATCCCCTTCGGCATGCCCGGGGGATTCGGCCGGATGATCGTTATTATTGAGCCGTCGTCTATCTTCGGAGGGCTCCGGCCCGAGTCATCCATCCCCAGCGGGGGGACGAAAACCATGAGCTGGCGAAGGAGATGGTGGTGAAGGACGGAGCTCAGGTCCCACCCGGCGGCACAAGGGAGGTGCTGGAGGTGGCCCTCTCCGAGGAACACGAGGCCCTCCTGGGGCGATTCCGGGCGGGGAAGAAGGTGGGGTTGGCCAGGGCTATCTCCCTCGTGGAGAACGGGCGGCCCGGTTTTCAGGCATTCCTGCACGCGGTCCTGGAGACCCCTCGTTTCGCCCAGAGGGTCGGCTTCACGGGCCCACCGGGCGCCGGGAAGTCTTCCCTGGTTGCCGGGCTCGCTCGCAAATACCGCCAGGAGGGCAACGAAGTGGCAATCGTGGCGGTGGATCCCACCTCCCCCTATTCCGGGGGTGCCCTTCTCGGGGACCGGATCCGGATGAACGACCTCACCACGGATCCGGGGATCTTCATCAGGTCCATGGCCACCCGTGGGTCCCTGGGTGGGCTGGCTGCCACCACCAAGGAAGTCCTGGACCTGATGGATGCTTTCGGCTTTCAGAGGGTACTGGTAGAGACGGTGGGGGTAGGGCAGACGGAGCTGGAGATCACCGGAGCCGCCGACACCGTGGTGGTGGTGCTGGTACCCGAGTCCGGTGACGCCATCCAGGCCATGAAGGCGGGCCTGATGGAAATCGCCGACATCTTCGTCGTGAACAAGGCGGACAGACCTGGCTCCGACCGCCTGGTGAAGGACCTCAAGCTCGCCCTCCACCTCCGGGAAGGGGAGGCGCTTAAGGACGTGCCGGCCCACCACGGGGTGGATCTGAAGCGGATGGGGGGCGCCGGGCCGGCCCACCGGGAGGATTCGGAGCCATCCCCACCCGGGTGGAAGATCCCCGTCCTCACCACCGTGGCGCAGTCCGGCGAGGGGCTGGAGGAGGTCCTGGAGGCCGTGGGACGTCACCGAGCCTACCTGGACGGATCGGGTGAGCTCGAGGTCCGGAGGACAGCCCGGGCAAGGGGCCGCGTGAAGGATGTGGTGGAACGGGGGTTCCGGAGAGCGGCCTGGACGACCCCGGACGTGCTATCTGTGTTGGAGGATGGGGTGGGCAGGATCCTCTCCGGAGCGGAGACGCCCTACTCTCTGGGGGCCAGGATCCTGGACGCTCTCCTGAGGAGCCCCTGAGGGCTCCGGAGCTCCTGCCGTGCTGGTGACCCCGGGGTCTGCCAGCGGGGAAAACCGAGACCCGAGCGAGGATTCGAGATGTCCACGACCGAGCGGGAGACGCTGACCCCTTCGGAGCTGTCGAGCCAACTGGCCGAGAAAGACGAGGAGATCCGCCATCTCCGGGAGGAGTTGGCCCGTTGGGAGGAGGAATGGGAGCGGGTTCCCAAGAGGGACGACACCCTCTTCTCGTCCATTTCCGGGAACGAGATCAAACCCCTCTACACCCCCCTGGATCTTCAGGAGGGTGGTGGGTACCGTCAGAAGCTTGCCTTTCCCGGGGAGTATCCCTTCACCCGGGGGCCCTACTCCACCATGTACAGGACCCGGCTCTGGACGATGCGCCAGTTCGCCGGGTTCGCCACGGCGGAGGAGACCAACCAGCGGTACAAGTACCTCCTGGCCAATGGCCAGACGGGACTCTCGGTGGCATTCGACTTTCCCACCCTCATGGGGTACGACTCGGACCACCCCCGCTCTCTGGGTGAGGTCGGGGTCTGTGGCGTCGCCATCTCCTCCCTCGCGGACATGGAAACGCTCTTCGACGGAATTCCCCTGGATCGGGTCTCCGTCTCCATGACCATCAACGGTCCGGCCATTATTCTCTTCGCGTTCTTCGTGGCTGCCGCGGAACGGCAGGGCGTGTCCTCCCAGGAGCTCAGGGGAACGGTCCAGAACGACATCCTCAAGGAATACCAGGCTCAGCACGCCTGGGTGTATCCACCGGAGCCGGCCCTCCGCCTCATCGTGGACATGTTCGATTGGTCCAGTCGGTACGCCCCCAAATACAATCCCATCTCCATTTCCGGCTATCACATTCGTGAGGCCGGCGCCACGGCGGCTCAGGAACTGGCGTTCACCCTGGGGAACGGATTCGAGTACGTGGAGCGGGGGATCGCCCGGGGGCTGGCCGTGGACCGTTTCGCTCCCCGCCTCTCCTTCTTCTTCGACGTCCACAACGACTTCTTCGAGGAGGTGGCGAAGTTCAGGGCGGCGCGACGGATCTGGGCCCGGCACATGAAGGAGAGATACGGGGCGAGGAACCCAGAAACCTGGCGTTTGAGGACTCACGCCCAGACCGCGGGGGTAAGCCTCACCGCCCAGCAACCCGAGAACAACATCGTGCGGGTGGCCTACCAGGGTCTCGCCGCCGTTCTGGGCGGGACACAATCCCTCCATACGAACTCCATGGACGAGACGCTGGCCCTTCCCACGGAGAAGGCCGTCCGCATCGCGCTCCGAACGCAACAGATCCTGGCGTACGAGACGGGCGTGGCCAACACGATGGACCCGCTGGCCGGCTCCTACTACCTGGAAGCCCTGACGGACCAGATGGAGGCCGAAGCGGAGGAGATCTTCCGGCAGGTGGAGGAGGTGGGTGGCGTGGTGCCGGGGATCGAGGCCGGATGGTTCCAGAAGGGCATCGCCGACTCCGCGTTCCGTCAGCAGCGGGAGGTGGAATCCGGGATGCGTAAGGTCGTGGGTGTCAATGACTTCCTGGACGGATCCGCCACCGTGGAGATCGACACCTTGAGGATCTCGCCGGAGGTGGAGACGAAGCAGAGGGCCCGTATGGCCCGCCTCAGGGAAGAGCGGGACGGGCATCGGGCCCGGGAGAGCCTGGCGGCTCTGGAAAAGGCCGCCGGGACCGATGCGAACCTGGTAGAGCCCATCCTTGAATGTGCCAGGGCCGACTGCACACTCTTCGAGATCCGGGAAGCCATGGAAAAAGTGTTCGGAAGCTACAAGGAGCCGGTGTTCTTTTGAGGGAGTCCCAACGGGTGGGCTCGCCTCCACGCCTGATGCCCTTCGACGCGATCCTCTTCGACGCCGGGAACACCCTCATCTTCATCAATCCGGCCGAGGTTCTCCCCATCTTTCTCGACGTCGGGGTCGAGGTGGAGGAGGAAATCTTCTGGGAGGCCGAGTTCCGGGCCCGAGCCGGGTTGGCCAGGATCGTGGAAGACGGGGCTACGGGCACCGAGGCGCACATCTGGCACGCATACTTCCTGGCCCTGTTTCGGGGCTGTGGGGTCCCGGAAGACCGTCTGACGGAGGTGGCCGAGAGGGTTCGGGAGGCACACGAGGAGAGCCACCTCTGGACTTACGTGGCCCCGGCGACGGCTCCGGCACTGGGAACCCTCAAGGAGAGAGGGTTCCGCATGGGGGTGATCTCCAACGCCGATGGGCGGGTGGAGGGTCTCATCCGGAAGGCGGGCCTTTCCGGGTACTTCGAGTTCGTCATGGATTCGGCGATGGAGGGAGTGGAGAAGCCCGATCCGGAGATCTTCCTTCGGGCCTGCAGGCGAATGGGGGTCGAACCGGGGGCGGCCCTCTACGTCGGGGACCTCTATCCGGTGGACGTCCTGGGAGCCCGGAGCGCCGGAATGGAGGCCCTCCTTCTGGATCCCATGGGGAGGCTGGAATACCCGGTGGGGAAGATCCCGAACGTGGCGGCTCTTCCCAGGTATCTCGACGACCTGGAGGACCGGCTTTCCAGTCGAGCTTGAGCTTCTCTATCTTCCAGGCAGTCGAACCACCACGCCCCCCCTCGTGAGAGACGGGTGGCGAGCCCGATCCGTCAGCACGGAGCTTTCTCATGCCCGAGGGTGACCGCAAAATCCGAGTCCTGGTGGCCAAGCCAGGGCTGGATGGACACGATCGAGGAGCAAAAGTCATCGCATCCGCCTTCCGGGATGCCGGTTTCGAGGTGATCTACACCGGACTGCATCAGACCCCTGAGATGATCGTGAACGCGGCGATTCAGGAGGACGTAGACGTGGTGGCCATGTCGGTCCTCTCCGGGGCCCACATGACGCTGTTCCCTCGGGTGAAGGAGTTGCTGGAGGAGGGAGGGGCCGGTGAAATCCTCCTTACCGGGGGTGGAATCATCCCTGACGAGGACCGGCAGGCGCTTCACGCAAGGGGGATCGGGCGGCTCTTCGGACCTGGCACTCCTACCGGGGAGGCAGTGGAGTACATCAGGGAGTGGGCGGCGGCTCGGGCGGGCCCCTAGCCTGCCCAGGAAGGGGGGAGGCCGCCGGTCCTCCATTTCGGTGACCTGTCACGACCCGCCAAAGCCGAGAGGTTCCGAATGACTGACAGCCCGCAGGCCAACCAATCCGATTCTCCGGGTCGCCTCCGGGCGCTGGCTCGGGACCTCACGGTCCTCCGCGAGCGACTGCGAAAGGGAGGAGGGGAGGCCCGGATCCAGCGGCAGCACGATCAGGGGAAGCTCACGGCCCGGGAGCGGATCCGCCTCCTTCTGGATCCGGGGACCTGCTGGCTGGAGATGGGCCTCCTGGTGGCTCATGATCGGTACGACGGTGAGGCTCCTGGCGCCGGAGTCGTCACCGGTGTGGGTACGGTGGAGGAGAGGGA
>JASFRP010000003.1:0-19137 GCA_050114895.1 Gemmatimonadota bacterium | reverse complement strand
AGACCGGCGTCACCGAGGCGATGAGGCAGTAGATCAGGAGCAGGATGATCCACATGTGTTTGGCCTCTCCGAAGAAGGCCGGGATATAGCCCCCGTCGGAGTAGATCTGAGCGGAGAAACCGATGGCCACCAGAAGGGCCGGGACGAAGATGAGAGTGGACGCCCAGACCGGAAGTCTGGTTCGGTTGTTGACCAGGCCCAGAAGGATGGCCAGCCCGATGAAGATCCCGCTGGCCACCGCCACGCCCGTCCCCTGCGCGGTCTCCACCCCGGTGGCGTCCCGCACGTCGATGAAGCTCACCGCCGTCAGGTCCATGAACACCACGATGACGTAGCTCATGGTGAACCAGATGAAGATCATGAAGAGGCGGAAGGAGACGGGGGTCATGTAGTCCTTCGCCAGCTCGGCGACGGACCGGGCTTTGTGCCGGATGGACGCCACCATGGACCCGAAGTCGTGCACCCCCCCCACGAAGATGGAGCCCAGGATGATCCAGAGAACCACCGGCAACCAGCCGAAGAAGAGGCCCGCCAGTATGGGCCCCACGATGGGTCCGGCGCCGGCGATGGAGCTGAAGTGGTGTCCGAACAGGACGGGCGTCTTGGCCGGCACGTAATCGGTACCGTCGAACATGAACTCCGACGGAACCGCATGCCGGTCATCCAGGGCCAGCTTCCCTGCGATCCAGGAGCCATACACCCGGTAGGCCGCCAGGAAGAGCGCTATGGCAGTGATAAGGATGACCGCCAGCATTCGCCTACCTCCTCAACGGTGGGGAGAAGATGCACACCCGGAAATGCCCTGCCCCCCCGAAGACCCGGAATGCGGTAGAGTCGGAAGGCCCCCTGCGGAGCCGAGCTTCCCAGGAAAGCTATAGCAGGAGACGAGGAATCCTTCAAGCCGGGGGGGACCACCAGGGGGAGACGAGCGGCACCTTCGGTGGAGGTCTCATCCGCATGGGAGCGAGGGAACTAGAGTAGATATCCCCCATCCACCGGAATCACGGCTCCTGTGAGATGGCGGGCGCCCTCCGAACAGAGAAAAAGAACCACGCTGGCGACATCGCTGGGATCCCCCAGACGTCCGAGGGTGCTCTTCTCCCTCGCCCTGTCGAGAATCTCCGCCGGAACCTGCTCGGTGAGCTGGGTCGTTCGGATATATCCGGGGGCGACGGCGTTCACGTTCACGTTGGAGGGTCCGAGCTCCACGGCGGCGCTCCGGGTAAGACCGATGATACCGGCCTTCGACGAGATGTAGTTCGCCAAACCGAACTCACCCCGGAGCCCATGCACCGAGGCCACATTCACGATCTTCCCCCACTCCTGTGCCCTGAAGTAGGGTGCGGCGGCCCGTATGAAGTAGAAGGCGCCGCTCAGGTTGGTGTCCAGTACGTCCTTCCACTCCTCGTCCGCCATCCGCCAGAGTGCGCCGTCCCTCCCGATCCCGGCGTTGTTCACCAGGAAGTGGAGGCCCCCGAGCTCCTCTGCGGAGGCTTCCACGAAGGCGTTCACCGAGTCGGGGTCCCTCACGTCACCGGCACGGCAGAAAACCCGGACTTCCATGGCCCGAAGCTCCGCCACGGCCTCATGGGCTTCCGCCCGGGAATCCGCCCCTGTGTCGAGGAAGTTGAACCCGATGTGGACCCCGGCTCCCGCCAGCTCCAGGGCGATGGCCTTCCCGATTCCGCGGGAGGCACCCGTGACGATGGCCACTCTCCCCCGAAGCCCCCGCACCGCCTTCAGGGGCGCCGGCTCGGTCTCGGTGCCCACCGTGTCCAGGAGTTCCTCCACCACTTCTTTGGGGCTCCGGGGAACCGTCTGGGCCACCATCTCGCCGGACTTCTCGGAGGTGGGGCTGAAGGGAGGGTCCGGCTTTCGGGGCATCAACGCTCAACCGATGAAGAGAGTGTGTGCGGGCCCGGAGGACTCGGTGCCCGTCCGTCTCTCGTGACACCCAAGGGTACCTACGAGAAGGCACCCTGCGCAACGAAAACTTCCCGGTCCCTCGGGGCGGGTCGGCTACGTCGGGCTCGTCGGCTCTCCTTCTTGCGAATCCGCACCGTTCCGTGCGGCCGCATGGTGCTTGATGCTGCTCCCCTCCACGAGGAATACCACCTCCTCGGAGATGTTCGTGGAGAGGTCCCCGATCCGTTCCAGCTGCTGGGCGGCCCGGATGTATTCCAGTGCCGCCCTTATGCTATGAGGCTCCTCGGCCATCACCCTGACCAGGATCTTCTGGACCGTGGCCTTCATGTCATCCACTCGATCATCCCTGGCACAGACCTGCCGGGCACGATTCGAATCCCTGGACCCGAGAGCCGCCAGGGCATCCCGGAGCATCCTCCGGGAGAGAACGGCCAGCTCCGCCAGCTCGGGGATCTCCCTGAGCGGCCTGTTCCTGGCCATCCTCCTCGCGGCCTTGGCGATGTTGTGAGCGTGGTCCCCGATGCGCTCGAGGTCGTTCGCGATCTTCAGCGTCGTGAGAATCTGTCTGAGGTCCGAGGCCACGGGCTGGTGGAGGGCGATGAGAGCCACAGCGCGCTCGTCCAGTTCCACCTCCAGGGAGTCGACTCGGCGATCGTCGGCCTTGATGGTCTTCAGGGCCTCCCCGTCCCGCTCCAGGAACGCCGCCACGGCCTTCTGCACCAACTCCTCCGAGAGGCCCGCCATCTTCATGAGGCGGGCCTGAAGATGTTCGAGCTCCTCGTGGAAGTGCCTCTTCCGCCTGGCGGTGTTCATGTCAGCAGACCGGTGACATAGGCTTCGGTCAACTCTTCCCGGGGGTTCGTGAAGATGGTGGAAGTGGGACCATACTCCACCAGCCTTCCCCGATGGAAGACCGCCGTCAGGTCGGAGACCCGGGCGGCTTGCTGGATGTTGTGGGTGACCAGGACGACGGTGTACTCCTGCTTCAGAGTATGAATCAGCTCCTCGATCCGTTGGGTGGCACCGGGGTCGAGGTGGGAAGCCGGCTCGTCCATAAGGAGTACCTCGGGCCCCACGGCCAGAGCCCTGGCGATGCTGAGCCGCTGCTGTTGGCCGGCGGACAGCCTGGAGGCCGGCTCGAACAACCGGTCGCTCACCTCCGCCCAGAGCGCTGCTTTCCGCAAGCATTCCTCTACCAGGCGCCCCAGGTCCCCCTGAAACCGGTTCACCCTGGGACCGAAAGCTACGTTCTCGAATACGGAAAGGGGAAAGGGGCTGGGCCGCTGGAAGACCATCCCAACCCGCCGGCGAACTTCGGCGGGATCCACATCCGATCGAAGGATGTTCTCGCCGTGGAGGAGGACCTCACCCCGTACATCGAACCCGGGATCGAGCTCGCTCAGCCGGTTCAGGGCCTTGAGCAACGTGGACTTTCCGGACCCGGAGGGTCCCACTACCGCCACGATCCGGTTCGAGGGGACGACCATGGACAACGCCTCCACCACGACCCTGGACTCGCGGGAGATCTCCAGACTCCTCGTCTCCAGGGCCGGCGTGCGGTCCCCCAGATCGATGCCGTATACGGTAGCCATCCGTTCCCCGTGCTCCAATCAGCTCCGCCTCTCCAGGCGATGCCGCAAGATAACAGCGAGAGCGTTCAGGCTCAGGAGGATCCCCAGGAGGACGATGATCGCCGCCGCGGCCAAGCCCCGGAACTCCTCCTGTGGCCGACTTGCCCATTGGAAGATCTGGACCGGGAGGGCCGTGAACGGATCCGAGGCCGTCTCCGGCGTAAAGGCGATGAAGGTCACGGCTCCTATCAGGACCAGGGGAGCCGTCTCCCCGACGGCCCGGGAGAGGGCCAGGATCCCCCCGGAAACGATCCCCGGCATGGCCTGGGGAAGGACCTGGTGGCGGACCACCTGCCAGCGCGTCGCCCCCAACGCGTATGCGGCCTCCCGGATGCCCATGGGGACCCTCCGAATCGCCTCCTGCGCCGAGAGGATGATCACAGGCATGATGAGGAGAGAAAGGGTGAGAGCCCCGGCAAGAATGCTTCGCCCCAGATTCATTGCCTGTACGAAGAGCGCGAGGCCCAGAATCCCGTAGACGATGGATGGGACACCCGCCAGATGTGCGATGTTGGCTCGGATGGCGCGGGTTGCCCAGTTCCGGGGAGCGTATTCCTCCAGGTAGATGGCCGCTCCAATGGAGACCGGAATGGAGATGAGGGCGGTGAGAGCCAGGAGCCAGGCGGTGCCGAAGAGAGGCGCCCTGATCCCGGCCCGCTCAGGGAACCGAGAGGCGAAATTCGTGAAGAAGTGCCTGGAGAGGTGGCCCAACCCATCCAGGAGCACGTCCCCCAGGAGAATCAACGCCGCCGCAGCACCCAGGAACGCAGCCATTCCGGTGAGGAGACGGAAGGCAACCTCCCGGCGTCGGCGTGTCGCCCTCACGGATTCGCCTCCCGGGATCTGGAGAGGACCCACCGGCTCGCAAGGTTCATGGCTAGGGTGATAAGGAAGAGCATCATCCCCACCACGAAGAGGGTCCTGTAATCAAGGGTGTCCGGAGCGATGTTTCCCTGCGCTGCCTGGAGGATGTAGGCAGACAGGGTCTGGATCGATTCGAGGGGATTCAGCGTGAGCCGGGGCGAGTTTCCCGCCGCCATGGCCACGACCATCGTCTCCCCGAAAGCCCTGGAAAGCCCAAGGAGATACGAAGCGACGATGCCGGACGCCCCACCCGGGAGCACGACCCGAATCGTCACCTCCATGGGCGTCGCCCCCAGCCCATACGCGGCCTCCCGGAGGCTTTGAGGCACCGAGCGGATCGCATCTTCGGAGAGCGTCGTCACCGTGGGGAGAATCATGACCGCCAGAACCACGGACGCGGAGGCAGCATTGAACGCCCCAACCCCGGGGATGATCGTCTGGAGGAACGGAGTGACGAAGGTAAGGGCAAAATAGCCGTACACCACCGTGGGGATCCCCGCCAGCACCCCCAGGAGTGGCCTGAGGACCCCGCGCAGTCGCTTCCCGGCATACTCGCTCAGATAGACGGCGGTGAGGAGGCCCCAGGGCAGGGCTACCAGACCGGCCCCCACCGCCACCAGGAGCGAACCCGAGAGCAGAGGGAGGATCCCGAAGTGCTTCTCCCGGAACAGGGGGGTCCACACGGTCTGCGTGAGGAACTCCAACACCGAGACCTGCATGAAGAAACGAATCGTCTCCGAAAAGAGCACGAGGACGATTCCGATGGTGGCGAGGGCAGAAATCCCTGCGCACAGGGCCAGAACTCCCAGCATGACACGCTCACCGAGGCGCTGAGACCGCCTGGGAGAGGAGAGGGGGCGGGGAGCCGGAGCGGGAACAGCGGTCTCACTCATTGGCCACGGCGCCCGTCCCCAGCGGCGGGTCCGGGGTGCTCAACAGGCCCACGACTCTGTTCAACAGACTCCGATTCTCCTCGTACATTCTGTCTGGCAGCGGCAAGAAACCGGCAGAGAGGACGAGCTCCTGAGCGTTGCTCAAGAAGAACTCCATGAGCGCCGCCATCCCCGGCCTGCCCAGCGAGCTAACCTTGGCGTAGAAATAGAGTTGACGGCCCAGCGGCGAGTAGCTCCCGTCACGGATGCTCTCGGGCGTGGGCAGCACGCACCCCCCACCGCCGTCCACGGCAACCGCTTTCAGCTTCTCCCGGTTCTCTGCCAGGTACGCGTAGCCGAAGTACCCCAGGGCATACCGATCCCCGGTGATGCCCCGGACCAGGACATTGTCATCCTCACTGGCCTGGAAGTCCATACGACTGGCCCCCATCTCCCCCACCACCGCCTGGGTGAAGGTGTCAAAAGTCCCCGAGTCGGTACCGGGTCCATACAGCTTCACCTCCCTCGGCGGGAACTCGGGTCGCACGTCTCTCCAGGTCCGAACGGAGCTCCCCGGGCGCCAGATCTCCCTCAGATCCGGTACCGAGAGACACTGCACGAAGGTGTTCTTCGGATTCACCACCACCGAGAGTCCGTCCAGGGCCACCGGGAACTCCAGGAACTCCACCCCCTGGGCGACGCACCGCCGGGCCTCCTGGTCACCCATCGTGCGGGACGCGGTGGCCAGGTCCGTCTCTCCCCGGCAGAACCGCTCGAACCCGCCGCCGGAGCCGGACAGCCCCAGAGCCACCATGACACGGGGGTTCCGGAGCTGGAATTCCTCCGAGAGAGCCTCGGCGATGGGGTACACGGTGGAGGATCCGTCGATGGACACATGCCCCGTCAACCCACCGACCTCAGCCCTCCCACACCCGGACAGGGTGAGGGAGACCAAGCAGGGGAGCGCCCATGCGGTCGAGGCGGGGCGGGGAAGCCTCGGAAGGGAGGTCGAGGGGGGGAGGATTCTCATCCAACCTCCATCCGCGTTCCCGCTCCCCCGCCGTCCTCTCCCGGTCCCCCGTGGGTGCCACCGGGCCACTCCTCACCGAGCTCGGGATCCACGCGCCGGTCGTTCTGAGCGGACGGGAGGGTGAAGATCACCGTGGTTCCATGCCCCAGCTCACTCTCGGCCCAGACCTCCCCCCCCATGGCCTGGACGAGGTGCCGGACGATGGCCAGGCCGAGACCCGTCCCCCCCTCGGCCCTCGACCGCGCCGGGTCGGCCCGGTAGAACCGCTCGAAGATGCGGGGAAGCGCGGAGGTGGGGATTCCGGCTCCGGTGTCCTTTACGGCCACGGTCACCAACTCTTCGCCGCCCTCGATCTCTATGGAGACCTCCCCGCCCTCGGGTGTGTAGCGGAGCGCGTTTTCCACCAGGTTCCTCAGTACCTGCTCGAGCCCTTGCTCGTCCCCATATACCAGGGCGCTGCCTCGGGTCTCCAGGGTGACCCCACGCTCCCGCGCTGTCTCCGTCATCTCCGACAACAGCTCCTGGGCCACGGACTCCAGCTCCACCACGTCAGTCTTCGCCGCCCATCCACCGGATTCCAGGCGGGAGAGGTCCAGGAGGTCGTCCACGAGATGCTGGAGGCGAAGCGTGTTGGTCCTGAGGGAGGTCAGCCACTGCCTGCGAAGGTCTTCCGGAAGGTCTTCCTCCAGGAGGGTCTCGGCGAACCCCCGCATGGCGGTCAGGGGGGTCTTGAGCTCGTGGGAGGCGTTGGCGACAAAATCCCGGCGGACCGTCTCCAGGCGGCGGATCTCCGTGGCGTCCACGAACGTCACCACCGCCCCCCCGCCCTCCGCAGATCGGGCGGAGACCAGGAGATTGCGGTCTCCCAACGTGATCTCATGCCCCGAGAACGGGCGAACCACTGCCCCCTCCAGGAGAGATCGGAGGTCTGGTTGGCGAACGAGGGCTCCGATGGGAGCGAAGTTCACAGGCCAGGGGAAGTCCAGGAGATCGACGGCCGCCTGATTGGCCCGGAGAACACGGGCGTCTTCCGTGAGAGCGAGAACGGCCTCTCCCATGCAATCGATGAGAGCCTGCATCTCGTCCCTCTCCGATTCCAGGGACCGGTACCTGTCCTCCAGCTCCTCCGCCATTCGGTCGAACGTGCTGGCAAGCTCCCTCACCTCCCGGGTCCGGAGGGGGGCGGACGTTTGCCTGGAAAAGACTCCCGACGCCAGCCCCCTGGCTCGTCGCCCGAGGGCGTGGAGGGGGCGAACCAGGCGGTTTCCCAGGAAGTGGGTGAGGAGAGCGGCCAGGAGAAGAGCAGGCAGCGTCAGAAGAAGCGTTTGGCGGACCCGCTCCCTGGTGATGGCCCGGATCCCGTCCAGTGGGACGGCCACCTGAAGGAGAAGCTGTTGGTCTCCCAGGACCACCGGTGTGGCGGCAAAGAGACGGATTTCCACCTCCCCGGACCCACGCCTCCGGGCGAACCCCACATCACCGGCCACGGCCTCCCGAAGCTCCGTCCCCTCCACGGGAACCGTCAGACCCCGGAGCTGGAAAGGAAGATCGGAAGAGGCACCCACCACTCTGCCGTCCCGGTCCAGGATGGTGACAGGGTAGCCGATTCTACGGGAAAGGAACCCCGCAGCGCGGTCCGGCTCCTCTGCGGAGAACTCTCCGAGGAGGGCAGGGGCCACCTCGAGCTCCCGGCGCAACTCCCTCTGCTGAACCGAGAGAAGGTCGGCCTCGAGGCCTCGGCTGGTGAGCAGGACCTGCCCTGCCGCCAGGAAGAGTATGACGGCGAGAAAGGAGCCCAGGAGAAGTCGTCGGACGGTCAGCTATCCCCCTCCGGCACCCTGAAGCGGTAACCGAACCCCCGAACGGTTTCGATCCAATCCCCTACCCTGCCCAGCTTGGACCTCAAACGCCGGACGTGCATGTCCACCGTCCGGGTCTGGATCCGATCGGAAATGTGCGACTCGACGCTCCAGGCCCTTTCCAGGAGCTGTTGCCGGCTCTGTGTGCGCCCGCTCCGTTCCACCAGGGACCGCAGGAGCCGAAACTCCGTGGGGGTCAGGTGGAGCTCCTCCCCATCCAGGAGGGCCTGGTGGGCACTCACGTCCACGGTCACGGGGCCCACCCGTATGACCTTCCCCCCTGCCTCTCCGGAGGTCTTCTCGAGCCGCCGGAGGATCGCCTGGACCCGGAGGACCAGCTCCCGGGGACTGAAGGGCTTTGTAAGATAATCGTCCGCCCCCAGCTCGAAGCCGGCGATCCGGTCCTCCTGCTCCCTCTTCGCCGTCAGCACCAGTACGGGGATGGTCTTCGTAGCGGACCCCGTCCGGAGGGTCTGAAGAACCTCGTCCCCGGACAGTCCCGGTAGCATGCGGTCCAGGACGATCAGGTCGGGGATCTCACGGCTGACGGCCGACAGGGCTTCGTTTCCGTTGGCCGCCGTTTCGACCCGGAAGCCCTCACGGGTGAGCTGATAGGCGATGAGGGCGGCAATGTCTGGTTCGTCTTCCACCACAAGGACCCTCTTCGCCGCTTCCGCGGTTGCCGAAGGAGCGGTCATCGTCTGCCTCTTTGTCGTTACCATGGACGGTTCCTTCCGGGAGCCCCATCAGAGGCCCGGAAGATGGGTTCAGCGGTCGGCTCGGTGTCCACGAGTACCCGGCTGAAGAGAGGGTGGATTCGGCCTGTTACAAATGATGGCCCGTGTCCCGAATCCGCAACAGGCACCCTCGCTTTAGACGTCCTCCACGAAGTTGAGGAACTTCCATCCTCCATCCATGACCACCAGGACGTCCATGAGGGGGAATACACCCTCCCGGCCGTCGTCCTTCCGTCGGACGGTCATGCGAGCGTCCTTGTAGAGGGTGAATTCCTCGTAACTCTCCACATCCTCACCCAGATCCACACGGACCAGCTCCAACGGCACCCCTCCATACTCCGCCAGGACCTCCCGGCGAGCCTTCCGGCTCCTGGGGCCGGTGATGCTCCAGACGAAGTCGAAGGGCATGTAGTCCCGGTCCGGGAGGGAAGGCCAAAGGAGCGCCTCGTACTCTTCCCTGGTCACCATGAGGGCGACCAGAGTCTCTTCGTCGTCCTCCGTGACTGCCTTCAGCGCAGCCCGGGCCAGGACTTCCGGAGAGGTCCGGGCGTTGGCAAGGGGAGAGTCCTTCGCCAGATCGGAACAAGCCGACACCCAGATCGATCCCCCCAGGAGGACAGCCACGCGGGCCTTCCTGGTGAGAGCCTTCACAACGCCATTCAAAGTCCTTCTTCTCACGTTCACTCCGTGTACAGATTTGTCGATGGGGCGTGGGCGGAATGAACCACCCACGCCCCTTCGATCCTATCCCCGGAAGGACCCCGGAGAGGGCCCGTCCCAGGGGCACCTGATTTTCAGTTGCCCTCGGCGTTGGGCCTGGAATCCTCGCCGTTCTCGCTCCAGACGGTCCAACCGTAGTACCAGGCGTCTTCCAGGCTCGTGCCCGGAGCGATGGCGCCGGCGTAGTTCGTGGCCACCAGGCGGCGACCGTCCGTCGGCGCGATCAGGTAGTCGTCGTACGTGATGCCGCTCAGATCGAAGGCCGCGTAGCCGGCGGGCATCCCGGTCAAGGTGAAGTCCGGCGGGCTGTCGATGGTGCCCACGTCGAAGGCGGAGCTGTCGAGGCCCGGATCCGCCACCATGTTGTTGAAGCCGGCGGTCTCGAAGAAGGCCTTGTTCATGGCCAGGGGGTAGGCATCGTCACACGCGGCGAAGTTCTGGTCCTGGTCCGTGGTGCTCGCGTTGTTCCAGAGGATCAGCCCCTCGGCGGACAGCGTCGTGTTGGGATCGGTCTGGCCCGCCACCCGGTTGTTGGCGTTCTGGATGGTCACGCCGTTCTCGACGCAGAGCCCGCCCCTTCCGAAGCCGGTGAGGATGGAGTTGTAGACCCGGTAGTTGGAGCCTTCACGGAACATGAGGCCGTAGTCACTCTCGGGACCGGCGATGCTACCGGTCACCACGGTGTTCCGGGCGCCGATCATGGTGGCGTTGGCGATGACGGCCGTGGAGTGAGGCATGGCGGCCCCGTCGTCACCGTTGGTGGAGATCTCGAAGCCCTGATCCGCGTCTGCCCCCCGCTGCTGCCCGATGATGAACTGCATGAAGCCCCGGTAGCCGTCGGTGCCGTCCACCGTGTCGTCACCGATCCCGGTGGAGACGATGTGGTCCATGGAGACCGTGCCACCGAAGGGCTCCACACCGTCGTCCTTGTTGTAGTGGATCTGGACATACGAGATGGTGGTCCCGGCGCCCACGCCCTGGGGAGCCAGCCCGTTGAGCTGGTCGGTGGGGGTCACGTCGTCACCGGCGAACTCGATGCGAACACCCCGGATGATGCCGGAGGAATCGTTCACGTCGGGGCCGCCGTAGGACCCGGAGTCACCCTCACCCACCGCCTCCTCACCTGCGTTGGTGGGAGCCTGGCCGTTGATGACGAGGCCGCCCCAGTCCTGGGAGCCCCTCTGTCCACGGGGCTTGTCGGAGGTGAAGACGATGACTTCCTCGGCCGTCGGGGGCCGATCCTCGCCAGTGGCGTCAGCGATGATCTTGGAACCGCGGCTGATCACCAGGTAGGCACCCCGGACGCCCTGGGGCACATCGGTCTTCCCGAGGATGGTGGTCCCGGGCTCGATGGTCAGGGTGGCCTCGACGCAGCCTTCCTTGGTCCCGTCTGTCCCGCAGTCCACACCCACGAAGATGGGCTGGTTCAGGATCCAGGTCTTGTCGCTGGTCCAGGTCGTGTTCGTGAGGATGTCGCTCGTGACGTCCACGAAGGTCTCGGGGATCTCTTCCGTGGTTGCGGAGCCCGTCGCGGCGGGAGAGGTACCCCCGGCGTTGCTGGCGGTCACCTGGGCAAAGTAGGTCGTTGCCTCGGAGAGATTGGAGAAGGTGGCGTTCGCGGCGGCCAGGTTGTCCTGCGTCCGGTCGGCCTCACCAGCCGTGGAGAGAACCACCTTGTAGGAGTCGACCTCGCCCGAAGGTGCGGTCCAGGTCACGGTGATGGTCTGCCCGCTGACGTTGAGGGCCACATTCGTGGGCGCGGCAGGGGCATCGGGGATGTCAGGTGTGGTCGGGCCGTTGTCGTCACTACAGGCAGCGAGGACGAAGGGCCCCGCAACGAGCAGCCCCATCAGGGCCGATTGACGCATCCACTTCATTTTCTCTTTCCCTTTTCTGTGTGCAGGGTTGCAGTTGGGTAATGGTATCCGTGGATCACAGCTCCCAGGAAAATCCGACGGAGAGCGTCCGGCCCACGGAATAGAGCCGTTGCATCCGGGTGATCCCGTTGGCGGATTGCTCGAAACGGTATTGGGCATCGAGTAGGTTGGTCCCCCTCAGCTTGACCTGAGCGCCCTGTCGGAGGGGGAATGAGAGAGTGAGGTCCAGGGCGTTCCTGGGCTGCTCGTAAATGTCGGGGAGCCCCGAGCCCCCTGCGGCAGCCAGGCGCTGGCCGAAGCGGTTGTAGAGGATCCCCGCTTCGAAGCCACCGAAGGTCGTGTAGTTCACCCCCACGTTCAGGACGTACGGCGCCTGGCCCTCCAGGGGACGCTTGAGGTTGGTGGGCTGGAAGATCCCCTCCCGGCTCACCGTCACTTCGGACTCGATCCAGGCGAGGTTCCCCTGCATCGAGAAGCTCGACAGGGCCCTGGAGAGACGACCCAGTGAGAGCTGCAGGTCCATCTCGGCCCCGTAGAGGTTGCCCTTGTCGGCGTTCTGGAAGGAGTAGGCGGACGAGGCGGCGGCCACGAAGACCTGCTCGATGGGATTGTCCATCTCCTTGTAGAAGACCCCACCGGAGAAGAGCTCGCCGGGCCCGAAGAACCAGTCGAAGCGGAGGTCCGCCCCGCGGATCGTGGCCGGAATCAACTCCGGGTTACCGCGGAGCTGCCGTAGACTCGTGGCCTCGGTGAACTGGAAGGGCGCCAGCTCCCGGAACTCGGGACGGTCCAGCGTCTGGCTCACCGCGGCCCGGAGCTTGAGGTCGTTTCGGAGAGAGTAGACCAGATTCACGGCCGGGGCCACATCCGTCTGGCTCACCGATGCCACGGTGGAATCGGCCCCGAAGCGGTTCCGGGAGTCCATGGTCAGGTCGTAGCTCTCCACCCGGGCGCCGACGACGGCCAGGAGCTTCCCGGTCACCGGAATCTCCATCATGGCGTACCCGGCTACGCGCTCGTCGTCGGCAGCGTAGATGTCCCCGGGCTCCACCACCTCATCGATGGCGAACTCCCCCGTGGCCGGCCGGCTCTCCACGATCGTCCCGTCCTGGAGTTCCATGTCCAGGTCCTCGATGGTGCCACCCCGGAAGAGCCAGTTCAGGCGACGGGCACCGAAGTCCCGGGTGCGGTCACGGTAGGCCCCCCCGAACTTGAAGGCCCACTCCCGACCCGCGAGCCGGAAGGGGAACCGCCAATCGAGCTCCGTGCTCACATCGTCGTCGGTGAGCTCGCTCCAGAAGTACCGGGCGCTCTCGGTGTAGTCCAGTAGGTAGTAGTTGTCGTTGTCCAGGAGGTAGATGGACTCCCGGAGGAAGGGCTCGTGCCGGTCGGCCCGTGCCATGGTGGCCCGCCAGTCCAGGCGGGATCCAAAGAAGAGGCGATGCTCTCCGGAGAGCTGTCCCCAGGTCATGAGGCGCTGCACGAAGCGGGACCGTTCGTCCCGAAGCATCCCTCCCACGTCCTCGCCGTTCCGCCCCTGGTAGGTTCGGCCCTCATCGTCGGTGTTCAGGTTGACGGTGGCCCGGAGACTGATCTGCTGGTTCGGGTTCGGCTTGAAGGTGAGACTCGTCACCGTACCCCAGGTGACCGAGCGCGTGGAGCGGGCGAAGACGTAATCCACGTTAGGGGCGGAATTCTCCGCGGTCTCGGGCCTGAACGCTTCGGTTCGCCACTTCCGCTCCACCTCGTCCTCGATCCGCTTGTAGGAGTCCGAATATGTCCCGGCCAGGAAGAATCCGAATTCGCCGTCATCAAAAAGGTCTCTCCGCCCGCCGATGGAGGCGTTGAACGAGCGATTCAGGGGGGTGTCCTTGACGAACGGGGCGAACTGTTGGTCCGCGGCTCTGAGAGCCTCTCCCACACCGACGCGTTCGGTGGGGTCCGAAGGGAGGCGACCTCCCTCCTTGATGGGTCCCATGAGACGCTGGGCTTCGGCGGGCAGGTCCCGGCTGCCGTCGTCCAGCCCCAGCCAGTCCATGCCGCCTCCGTTGTACCGGAGGAAACCGTCCTGGAACTGGCTGTTCGAGTTGAAGCTGGTTCCCATTCCGAGCTTCACGGTGAACCGACTGGGGAAGTCTTTGGTCTTGATCTCCACAGCCCCACCCGAGAAATCCATGGGCCGGTCCGGGGTGTAGGTCTTCTGGGTGGTGAGGCTCTCCATGAACCCCGCCGGGAAGAGATCGAGGGGCACGACCTCCTTCTCAGGCTCCGGAGATGGCAGTGGGGACCCGTTCAGAGCCGTCTGGGAGTACCGGCCTCCCAGGCCCCGGACGAAGACGTACTTTCCGTCGGCCACGGTCACTCCGGTCATCCGCTGGGCCACCTCGGCGGCGTCGGAAGCCGGGGAGCGGCTGATCTCCAGGGAGCCCACCGCGTCCATCATGGAGACGGAAGAAGCCCGCTGGTCCATGAGGAAGGCCGTGCTGCCCTGTTCCCGTTCCGCGCTGACCGTGATGGCGTCCATCTGGATGGCCTGCGTCTCCAGGGCGATGTCCAGGTTGAGGGTGGCCCCCTCGTCCACCACCACGTCCGTGACCGTCTTCTTGGAGAAGCCGATCATTTCCGCCACCAACTCGTGAGTCCCCTGAGGGACGCTGAGGATCAGGTAACGGCCGTTGATGTCGCTGAGGGTCCCCTGTTGAGTGTCGGCAACGTACACCTGGACACCTGAGATGGGTTGAGCCGTGGCGGCATCCACGATCCGCCCCACGATCCTGCCGCCCTCGCTCGTCTCACCCTGGGCGAAGGCGGGGGTCTGGAAGGGTTGGAAGCTCAGCAGGAGAATGGGGAGGAGGAAGAGCAACCTGTGTCCCCATCCTCCGACGGAATCGCGTCGTCTCATCTTTCTATTCGGAACTGCTCTCTCCACAGTCGAGGAGCCGTTCCCCCCGTGGTAGACGGGAGCCCGGCACACCCTGCCCGGGTTTGCTGGGGGCTCGGACTCCCTGTTCTTGCTAGCGCCTTAAGGTTCGCTCGCCGGGGTAACGGCCGACGGCGATTGTGGTAACGAGGGGGGAGAACGTGGGTAACGGGTCGGTAAAGACGAACCGGGCCTTGGGCGGGTTTGACAGACTGGCCCCGTGCACGGAAGCTTCGCTCATGAGCCAGAGCCACCCCAGCGGACCCGGTGCCGTGCCGCCGGACCCTCTCTCGGGGCTGCCGGGGATCCGGGAGGCCCGGACCATGGTCTACGCCATGGATTCCTGGACCGTTGAGGTCCAGAAGGAGCTCACCGCCATTCCGGCGCCTTCTTTCCAGGAAGGTCCCAGAGGGGAACGGATGGCGGAGCTCTTCAGGGAGGCGGGCCTGACCGGTGTACGGGTGGACGAGGTGGGGAATGTCCTGGCTCCAGGACGGCCGCCGCCGAAGTCACCCTTCGTCATCTCCGCCCACCTGGACACGGTCTTCCCCCCGGGTACGGACGTCAAACCCAGGACGGTGGATGCCCTCATCCGTGCCCCGGGGATCGCCGACGACGGACGGGGTCTGGCGGCGCTCCTGGCCCTGGGGAGGGTACTCTCCTCAGTGGAGCTCCCGCTTCCCTTTCCCGTCCTCTTCGTGGCCACTGTGGGTGAGGAGGGTATCGGGAATCTGCGGGGCGTTCGGCACCTGTTTCGGAACGGAGGGCCCGGCCGCGACGCCCGTGGGTTCATCTCCCTGGACGGCGTCGGGCTGGACCGCATCATCACCGGAGGGGTGGGGTCGACGCGCCTCCGTGTCACCCTTCGTGGGCCCGGCGGCCATTCCTGGACCGATTGGGGGCTTCCGAACCCCATTCACACCCTGGGGCGAATCGTCACGTACCTGGAGGAGCTCCCACTCCCGTCCACCCCGCGAACGACGGCCACCGTCGCTCGCTGGGGAGGAGGCAGAAGCATCAACTCCATCCCTCAGGAAGCCTGGGTGGAGGTGGATCTGAGGAGCGAGGGGAGCGAAGCGCTGGAACGGTTGGTGGAGGAATTCACTCGCCGCTGCGAGGGGGCGGTGGCCAGGATCCGGGTGCCGGAAGAGGAGTCCGGAAAGCTCCTGCAGCTGGAGATCACGGAGATCGGTCGGCGACCTGCCGGGGCCACGCCCCGGGAATCGCATCTCGTGGGAGCCGCCATCCAGGCCACCCGGGCCTGCGGCGTCGAGCCGCAGCTCACCTCCTCCTCCACGGACGCCAACGTCCCCATGGCTCTGGGGATCCCCGCCATCACCCTCGGGGCCGGAGGGAAGGCCGGTGGGGTCCATACCCTGGACGAATGGTACAGCAACTCCAGGGGCCCGGAGGGGATCCTCAGAGCCCTCTACACCCTTCTCCTCTCAGGGTAAGACCCGGGGGCCAGTCCCTATTTCATCACCTCAGAGTGATCCAGGACATTCAGCTTTCCCCTGAAGTCCACGACCCGTGCATGGCCGCCCACCAGGGAATCACTCAGCTCCGAACCCTCCACCACGGCCCCCGGCCCGATGATACAGTCTCTGAGGTTCGAGTTCACGATTTGGGCCCCCCGCTCCACAGTCACGTTCGGACCCACGCGACTCCCCGACAGTACCACGTCCGCTTCGATCCTCACGGGCTCACCGAGGACGGTGGAATCGAGCGCTACCCCCGGCGCTACCCCTCCCCGGGTGGTCTCCAGGAGGTGCCGGTTCGTGTCCAGGAGCGTCTCCGGCTTGCCGCAGTCGTACCAACCCGCCACGGGAGCCACCATGAGCTTCGAACCCTGATCCACCATGTATTGAAAGGCGTCGGTGAGGTAGAACTCACCGGAGGGCCCCGGGGGTGCGGCCAGGGTCTTGTCGATGCCCTCGAAAAGGAGCCTCGAGTCTCGGATGTGGTAGAGACCGATGTTCGCCAGCTTCGAAATGGGCTCGCTGGGCTTTTCCACGATCCGGGTCATGGCGGAATCCGCGTCGGTGACGATGACGCCGAATCGCTGATAATCCTCCACCTCCTTTGCCCAGAGCACTCCCGACCAGCTCGGATCCAACCTCTTGGCGATGGACAGGTCCGCCTCGAAAAGGGTGTCTACGAAGAGGATGAGGACCTCGTCGTCCACGAACGGCTCGGCCAGCTTCACGGCCCCCGCCGTGCCATCCTGGACCTCCTGGACGACGTACTCCGGGCGGATATTGGGGTATTCCTCTGCCATATAGTCCTTCACCACATCCCCCAGATAGCCGATAACGAAGACGATCTCCTCGATCCCCAGCTCCTGAAGATCGTCGAGGATGTAGCTCATCACGGGCTTCCCGCCGACTCTCAGGAGGGGTTTGGGGGTGAGGTAGGTCTGGGGCCGCAAGCGGGTGCCTTTGCCAGCGAGAGGGATTACGGCTTTCATGGTCTTCCGTCCGAGAAGGGTTCGGTCCGAGGTATCGTCGGAAATGCGTGGAGAGTATAGAAGAAACCTCTCGGGGAGGGCAATCGCGGAGATGGAGACCTGATCCCGAAGCGATGGGGCTCATCCAGCGGCCGGCCCGGGAGCCAGTAATGGGCTTGATGTGTATATTGTCCTCAGCCAACCCCAAACATCAGGAGACCGGAATGCGTCACCCAACCCCCGGATACCCCCTTCGTCCCGCTCGGGCCTTTGTCGTTCTGGCATCGGCTCTCTCGCTGGCTTGCGCTCCGGCCATCGCACAGCCGCTTCCGACTCCGTCCCAGGAGGCGTCGGAGGGCACGATCCGGGTCACGGGACAGGCCCAGATCCAGGTGCCCGTCGACCGGGTAAGCATCAGCTTCGGCGTGGAGACGGAATCCGAGTCCGCCCGGGAGGCCTCGAGCCTGAACGCTGCCAGGATGGAGGCTGTGGTGGAGGCCCTCCGGGGCGCAGGGATCCCGGGTGTGGAGATCGAGACCTTCGGCTACTCCCTCAACCCGGAGTACCGGTATCCGAACCGGGAGGACCCGTCACGGCAGACCATTTCCGGGTACCGGGCCACCAACCACATCCGGGTCACCATCCCCGACGTCGGGAATGCCGGGGAGATCCTGGACGTGGGGATCGGCGCCGGCGCGAACCGGGTCGTCAACCTGCAGTTCGAAGCGGTGGATACCAGGGAGGCAAGACTCCAGGCCCTGAGAGAAGCAGTCAGGGTGGCCCAGGAGGAGGCTCGGACCATCGCCGATGCCATGGACGTGAATCTCGGACCCCCGCTGGAGGTCAGCGGCGGAGCTTCGCCGAGCGAACCCCGGGCCCTTGCCAGGGCCGCCGTGATGGAGGGGGTGGCCGCCGCTCGGACTCCCATCGAGGCGGGCCTTCAGACGGTGTCCGCCAACGTCACCATCCTCTACCGGATCCGGGAGAAGACCCCTTGAGCCCTTCCTGGCTCTGGTCCGGCCTGAACCGAAGTCGGGCCCTCACCCACCCCAGCCATGACGATCCCCTTCTCAAGGGTCGCACCTATGCGATTCCCTTCGCCAGAGTCTGGGCCGCAGCTGTGGAGCTGGCGTCGGGAGGACTGGCGGGATGGAGCCTGGTGGAGGCCGACGAGGACCGGGGGATCTTCAAGGCCGAATCGAAGACTCCGGTATTTCGCCGGGTGGACGACGTCCAGTTGACTATGGCCCTGGACGAATACGGGCAGACCAGGGTGGATATGAGATCGGCGTCCAGGACGGAGCGGGGAGATCTGGGAAGGAACGCCCGGCGGATCAAGAAGTTCTTCCGCGTCCTGGACAAGAAGATCGGCGCCGGGCCGAAGACGATCCTCGACCCGACTCGTTCCATCTTCAGCTGGGCGGTTCTCGTCCTCTTCTTCGCCTCCTCCTGCTCCCCGGAGAGCCAGCCACCCCCCGGTGGCCCCGTCCAGGAGGAGGAGACTGCGCCCCTTCCTCGAAACTTCCAGGGCCGGACCTACGAAAGGCATATCGTGTTCCTGACGAGCCAGGGAGACAGCACGTTGGTGGTCCCCTGGTTTTTCACAGCCAGAACCCGGCCCGGTGCGGTGGATCGATCCATCAGAGCATGGTTGGCCCGGAGTAACACCTGGGACCCCTTCGTGTCCGAGACCTGGGAGAGCCCCTCCACCAGGGTCCCGTGGCAGATCCTACCCAGAGGAAACGCCCGGATCATCGTGGGCCAGGGCAACGCTCTGGAGAGAATCTTCTTCCAGGAAGGCGCCCGCCGACTCGAAGTGATCCTGGGGGAGCTACTGGCAGAATGGACCGGCCAACAGGCTCAGACCTTCCGGATCCACCGGGGGGCCGCCGTCCTCTCCAGCGGACAGGCGGAGGGGTTCGTCCTCGACATGTCCAGGGCCTGGACGGGGGAGTCCGCACCGCCGGGAGATTGGGCCTTCCTTCTCTCGGGGGATTCCCTGCAGATGGTCCTGGAGGACCTCTCTTCGGAGGGTGGGCCGCAGGGGGGTGCCTTCTCCGCATGGGGCCGAGTGGAAGAGACGGATCGTCTGTGGGAGCACATTCGCCTCCCCTGGTCGGAGACTCGGCCCTTCGAGCCGGCCCGGCGGGAAGTGCCCATGAGCTGGAGCATCCTCTCGGAGGGGAATGAAATCTCGGGAACCCTCGACACGGTGAGCCCGTTCCTGGAGGCCGGTGAGGGGGAGGGGCCGATGC
>JASFRP010000002.1:0-21179 GCA_050114895.1 Gemmatimonadota bacterium | reverse complement strand
ACTCAGGAGGCCCCGAGAGCTCTCCTCGATGCGCAATAGCACCCCGTACCCGTGGGTGGAGCCCAGAGAGAGGGCCTTGAGGATGAGCATGTCCAACGTGCCCGGGAGGAGTTCCTTGGTAATGAGCATCCGGCGCCTTCTCCTAGCTTTTCTAGGAATCTAATCCTAGTCTATCTAGGAGAGAGGGGGAGGGCAAGGATCTCGCGAGTGCCATGGGTTTGGGATCAGCCTTCCTTATCCCTCTCCCTGCAACGTCGAGAGCTCGGGGAGGACCCGGCTCACGCGCCAGGACGGGATGCGGTAGACGATGGAGTCCCCTTCGACCCGCACCCACCGATCCCCCTCCCCGGATCCAATGGTCAGGAAGAGCAGCGTATCGCCGGCCTGATCCATCGCACGGACCGAACCACCCAGAGGCGGCAGGGAATCCTGGGCGCCGTAGAACCCCGATGCGTCCATTCGCGCCAGCTCCCCGAGAAGGCTGCGGACGGTGGCCCCATCGGCCGGGGATCCGTCCGCCATGACCCAGGAGGAGTCAGCTCGCTGGAGGGTCCATCCGGTCCCCTCCCGCTCCATTTCCACCGTCTGAACCGCCGACGTGTCGACTCGGGCAACCTGTTTGTTCCGCCATTCGTCCAGGGACCGGGTGACCATGGGCCTCAGGCCTCCCTCCAGGAGATAGACCCCCTCTGCGTCCGGAAGGCGCACGTAGGTGGTTCCGTACCGGGTCCCGCTCTTCCCCACCAGGACGCTTCGGGCACCGTCGGGTGTCTCCAGATCCAGCGTCCAGGCGCTGTCGGCCGCCACTCCCAGCCTGGGGTGGTTCGCCGGGTTGGAGCCCACCAGGCTTCCCACCTCTGCCCCGGCCATGGCCTCCCAGAACCGGGCCACCGCGGAGGAATCGGCCCGGTAGCCGTTTACGGTCCAGCCCCCCTCCGACCGTTTCAACTCCACCGCGCCTGCATCTCCCGGACCCTGGAAACGAACGGCCGTGGCGGTCTCGGGTGTGACGCCACGGAAGAAACCGGCGAGGGCATCGGGGGGAGCACCGGCTCCGCCCCCACCGCCAGGAAGGAGGGTGACCGCCACCCAGATCACCACGAGAACCCCAATGGTCACGCTCAGTACCTTCAACCCCTTCTCACTCATGAGACGACCTCCTTCCACCGTACCTCTGCTCGTCGACGTCGGCCCGTGACCCGCCACACCCCGAAGAGGACGAAGAGAAGGGGCACGCCCAGGAGGTTCCCCCATTTCATGAAGTTGCGGCTCCAGTCGGAAGTGAAAACGAGGGATGGGGGGGTCCGGTTCTTGGAGCGGATCCGGATGAGTGACTCGTCCTGGGCCAGCCAATCGATGGCGTTGGCCGCGAAGAGAACGTTCTGGGGGTTGGCACGGGCGAACTGGGACTCCAGGAAGGACGCGTCACCCACAACGATCATCCGTCCGGACGTGTTCCCACTACTCTCGCCGTCCGCGTCGGCCGCCCCGGGATCCACCGCCACCGCCACCGTCCGCACCGCCAGCTCCTCCCTGGGGGTGTCCCAGTTCTGGTCCGGCAGGATGGGAAGGCCCGGGCCTCTGAGTGCCGCGGCGTCCGTGGTCTGCCAGAGAGGGGTGACCCTCGTGGAATCGACGATGTCCAGGGCTCCGGCCCAGGAGAGCGTGAGGGAGTTCAGGCTGCGAGTGGTGATATGGTCGCCGGCGGGGGAGACGATGGGCCAGAGGGGGTAGGGGGCGATGACGTTGAAGAGCCCACGCTGCCCCAGGGAGACCTGTTCGCTGGAGGCCAGATCCGCCACCAGGCTGGAATTGAAGCGGAGCCCGTTCGCCTCCAGGAAGGGCTCCAGGCCGGAGTAGACGGGAATCGGTTGGGGATTCTGCGGATCCAGCAGAATGGGCTCCAGGAGGACGAGGGCCGCGCCCCCCTGATCCACGTAATCCTCCAGCCGCCCGAGTGCGGTGCTGTCCAGAGCCTCGGTCGGACCGGCCAGGACCACGACCCGGGTGGAGTCCATGGGAATAGCCGGGGTGGAATCAGGGGCCATCCGGATGTTCCGGATCGAGTACCGGTCTGCCAACGTGCTCCGGAGGTCCGGGAGATCGAAGTCTCCCTTGGCGCCGAACCCCTGGAGAAAGGCCACCCCCGGGCGTTCCTGGGTGGTCATGCTGTAGACCGCCGATGCCAGGCGGAACTCCAGGTCGTCGGTCCGCTGTATGACCGGGATCACCTCCTGCTCGTCGGCGTATAGGACCGCCAGCCCGTAATAACCGCGCTTGAGCTGAAACTCGTCGTCCCGCAGGACGTTGAACTCCACCGGATATATCCCCAGAGACCCGGCTTCCTCCGCAGCGGCCTCGTCGTCGTCCGGGTTCATCTCCTCCACCGTGAGGTTCCCGTTGGATGCCCGGCGAAAATCCGAGAGAAGGTCTCTCACGTCCCGGAGCTGGAGCTGGAGCTCAGGAGGAAGCTCGTCGGAGACGAAGAGCTTGATCTGCACCAGGTCGTCCAGGTTCTCCAGGATCTGGCGGCTCCCCGGAGCCAGGGTGAAGAGATCGCCCCGGGTCAGGTCCAGGCGGCCACGGACGTGCCCACCCAGAAGATTCAGGACCAACACCAGGACGATGGCGAGTCCGGTCCCGATGCGGAGCCGATGATAGTCCGGCCGGCCGTGACTGAGACGGTCTCGAAGGAGCATCGCCATGGCCAGGAAGAGGAAGAGGGCGCCGGTGGAGAGGAAGTAGAGAACGTCTCTCAGGTCCACCACCCCTCGGGCCACGTTCTGGAAGTGGGCCACGAGGGACAGCCGGGCCAATGCCCCGGAGATGACGGGAGGGAGACCGATCTGGACCACCGGGAGGCCGATAAGAAACAGGAGAAAGGCCAGGGCGGCCGCCACGATGAAGGCCGAGATCTGGTTCCGGGTCAGGCTGGAAGCCCAGAGACCCAGGGCCACGAGTTGCGCCGCGAGGAGCGCCGCTCCCACGTACTGGGCCGCAATGATCCCGAGATCCGCGTCGGACGCCAGGAGAAGGCCGATGGCGGTGGGAAGACTCCCGGCAAGGGTGACGAGAACGAAGATCCAGTCTCCCAGGAACTTCCCGAGGACCAGCTCCGTCTCCTGCATGGGGTTCGAGGCCAGCCATTCCAGCGTGCCGCTCCTCCGCTCCTCGGCGAGGCTCCGCATGGTGGTGGCCGGGATGAAGACGGCGAAGAGGACCGGAAGGAGGTCGAAGAAGGGCCTCAGGGAAGCCGCTCCCGAGGCGTACATGGTCCGGAAGGTGAGGAAGAGGGAGAGGCCCAGGAAGGCGACGGCCAGGAGGTAGGCCGTCGGATGATCGAAGTATCCGCGGAGCTCACCCTTCGCCACGGTCCACGTGGAGCGCTTCATCTTCCCACCTCCTCCCGTTCGGAGGTGAGCTGCCTGAAGACGTCCTCCAGGCTGGCTCGCTCCCTGTGGAGCTCCCACAGCGTCCAACCCCTATCTCTCGCCAGGGCGAAGATCTCGGGCCGGAGCTCCTGATCTCCGCCACCTTCCAGCTGCACCCGGGTCCTTCCCTCCAGGAGCGTCGACTCCTGGGCCTCTACACCCGGTAGGGCCGCCAGCCCCTCCGAGACTCCCTCCCCCTCCGCCTCCACCACATAGCGTGCTCTCCCGGACCGGGTGGCCAGGAGCTCCTGCACGCTTCCCTGAGCCACGAGCTTCCCCCGGTTCAGGATCACCAGCCGGGAGCATGTGGCCTCCACCTCCTGCATGACGTGGGTGCAGAGGAGGACGGTCCTCTCCTTTCCCAGCTCCGCCACCAGTCGCCGGATCTCTACACGCTGATTCGGGTCCAGCCCTTCGGTGGGTTCGTCGAGAATCAGGATCTCGGGTTGATGGAGAATGGCCGCGGCGAGGCCGACACGCTGGCGGTAGCCCCTCGATAGCTCGCCGATGGGACGGAAGAAAACCTCGCCGACGCCCGTCTCCTCCACGGCGCTGGCGATGGCTCTCCGGGAATCGGCCAGGTCCATCCCCCTGAGCTCGGCCACGTACCCCAGGTACTCTGCCGCGAACATCTCTTCATAGAGGGGATTCGATTCCGGAAGGTACCCGACCCGGCTCTTGGCTTTCCGGAGATCCAGGGCGATGGGAGCGCCCTCGAAGAGGATCTCTCCCGCGTCGGGTTCCAGGGTTCCGGTGAGCATGCGCATGGTAGTGGTCTTCCCCGCACCGTTGGGGCCCAGGAATCCCACCACCTCGCCGCGATCCACTCGAAAGCTCAGGTCGTCCACGGCGACGAGATCGCCATAGCGTTTCGTGACAGACTCCACGGAGAACATCCGTTTCTCCCTCCTGCGATGAGACAGGAAAAGCCACGAGGGCGGAAAACCCAACGTGGCTTCGGCACCAAGAGATAGACCAGCCGGTGCTCTGGCTCGTCGGGAAAAACGCCTCGGTCGTGTTTCTCGAAGACTCCCGGATCATGATGTCCGGAAGGAGGTAAAAACTCTAATGAAGTCGCCCGGGCACTGTCCAGGGGGGCCGGGGGTCCGGCTTCCCATGGGATGGGAGACAGCGCTCCGGAACCTTTCCACTCCCTGGACCGGGGGTGGGGCCGGGCAACCGTGTGGAAAGGGTGGTCATCTCATGAAGCGGTCGGATATCTTCTCGATCCAATGAGGGCCCCCGGGCGGGAGTGAAGGGGGCAGAGGGTAACCCGAATACGCCGGTGGGACGATGAATCGCGACATCGAAGTCATTCAGGAGAAGATCCAGGAGGAGAGTGCGTTCCTCCCCCGGCTCCGAGAGGAGATCGGCAGGGTCATCGTTGGGCAGAGCCCCATGGTCGACGGCCTTCTGGTGGGACTGCTGGCCGATGGACATGTCTTGATGGAGGGCGTGCCGGGCCTGGCGAAGACCCTCACGGTCCGGACCCTGGCCCAGGCCGTAGCCAGCAAATTCAGGCGCATTCAGTTTACACCGGACCTCCTGCCGGCGGACCTGGTGGGCACCCTGGTGTACGATCCGAAGGACCAGGAATTCAAGACCAGAAAAGGCCCCGTCTTCGCCAATGTCATCCTGGCGGACGAGATCAATCGATCTCCCGCCAAGGTCCAATCGGCCCTGCTGGAGGCCATGCAGGAGAGAACGGTGACCATTGGGGACAATACCTTCCCTCTGGAAGCGCCGTTTCTGGTTCTGGCGACCCAGAACCCCATCGAACAGGAGGGTACCTACCCCCTTCCGGAGGCGCAGGTGGATCGCTTCATGCTGAAGGTGGCGGTGGGTTATCCGAACCGTGACGAAGAGCTTCAGATCATGAGGCGCATGTCCACGGGGCCAGAGCCGACGGTGACGCCGGTGGTGACACCGGGAGAGATCCTGCGGGCCCGGAAGGCCGTGGAGATGATCTACCTGGACCAGCAGGTGGAGCAGTACATCGTGGATCTCGTTCTCGCTACCCGGAACCCGGAGTCCTATGGGATGGACGATCTTCCGGAGCTCATTGCCTATGGCGCGTCCCCCAGGGCTTCCATCTACCTGGCGAAGAGTGCCAGAGCGCACGCATTCCTCCACCGACGGGGGTACGTGACCCCGGACGACGTGCGGGCTCTCGCCATGGACGTCCTGCGGCACCGAGTTCTTCTCACCTACGAGGCGGAGGCGGAGGAGGTCACGTCCGAAGACGTCGTCACCCGAATCCTCAATACCGTCGAGGTACCCTGAGCCCTGCCATGAAGGCGCGGACGGCTTGGCGCGGAGTGTTGCCGGATGATCGTGTCGGGAGGGTGTAAGTGATCCCGCGAGAGATCCTCAAGAAGGTTCGGCGCATCGAGATCTCCACGAGAGGGCTGGTCAACGAGGTCTTTTCCGGGGAATACCACTCGGTGTTCAAGGGGCAGGGGATGACCTTCGCGGAGGTCCGGGAGTACCAGTACGGCGACGACATCCGCAGCATCGACTGGAACGTCACCGCCCGAACAGGGACTCCTTTCGTAAAGGTCTTCGAAGAGGAACGGGAGCTCACCGTGATGTTGGTGGTGGACGTGAGCGCGTCGGGAGATTTTGGAAGCCGAGAGCGATTCAAGGGTGAGGTAGCCGTGGAGTTGAGCGCGGTCCTGGCCTTCAGCGCCATCAAGAACAACGACAAGATCGGGCTCATCCTCTTCAGCGACCGGATCGAAAAGTTCGTGCCGGCCCGAAAGGGACGACGGCACGTCCTCAGAGTCCTCCGAGAGCTACTCTTCCATCGACCGAAGGGCAGGGGCACTGACATCGGAGCCGCCCTCCAGTACCTCTCGAGGGTCACCCGGCGGCGAGCGGTGGTGTTTCTGGTGTCGGACTTCATGGGTGCCGGCTTCTCTCATCCACTCTCGGTGGTGGGAAGGCGTCACGACCTCGTCGCCATCCGAATGTCCGATCCCCGGGAGGCGGAGCTCCCTCCCGTGGGCTTCGTGGAGATGGAGGATCCCGAGTCGGGCGAGCGCCTGGTGGTCAACACCTCGGACCGTAGTCTCCAGGAGGCCTTTCGCGAGCGGGCGGCGGATGACCGAAAGGCCATGGACCGGATGTTTCGCCGCGCCCAGGTAGACGTCATCGACGTCGAGACCGGCCGGCCCTACGTGGAACCTCTCATGCGTTTCTTTCGCCAACGGATGCGGAGGTTCCGATGAGGCGCCGGAGAGGACTGCTGAGGGGTGTGGCCCCTGCCCTCCTCCTGGGCTTCACCTTCGCTGCCGGACCGGCAAGAGGGACAACACCGCGCCCTCCGGCCCAGGGACCCGGTATCCGGGCGGAGGTGGACACCACCGTCATCACCGTCGGGGACCGAATCACGCTGACGATCTCGGTGGACCATGCGGCCGGTTCCCGGGTGGACTGGCCCGACTCTCTGGATCTGACACCCTTCGAGGTGCTCGATGCCCGGGTGGAGGCTCCCACCGCCGCGGCGGACGGTGTCCCCTCGTCCCTCGTCCTGACCCTTACCGCCTTTGAGGTGGGAGATCTGGAGATTCCCGGCATTCCCGTCGAAGTGGTGGGGCCCGGGGAGGAAAGGGCCACCCTGCGGACAAGCCCGCTCGGCATCCGCGTGAGGAGCGTAGGCCTCGACGAGGGGGGAGACATCCGGGAGATCAAGGGACCGTGGAGCATCCCGAGGAGTCTCCTCGGTGTCCTCCTGTGGGGGCTGGGCCTTCTGGCGGCCGTCGCTCTGGGTTGGTTCCTCTTCCGGAGGATCGGACGGGGCCGGGGGCCGGAGGAGGGTGTTCTGCCGGCCCTGCCGCCCCGGCCTCCTCACGAGGTCGCTCTGGAGGCTCTGACCCGGCTGGAAGCGTCTCCCCTCCTGGAACGGGGGGAGGTGAAGGAATACCACATCCGGGCATCGGAGATCTTGCGGGTGTACGTGGAGGGACGATTCCGGGTGCCGGCGCTGGAAATGACCACCCTGGACCTCACCAGGGAGATGGCGCGGGTGGGGGTGGACCCTCCGCTCCTGGAGGAGTTCCGGCAGTATCTGCACCGGTGTGACATGGTGAAGTTCGCGAAGGACCGCCCGGGGATGGAGGCGTCGGGCGCCCTCGTGGCCCTGGGGCGGAGCTTGGTGGAGGCCACCGTCCCCGTTGTTGAGGCACCCGTGGAAGTGGCTCCCCTCGGTCCGTCGGGGCAGGAGGACTGATGTTCCGATTCCAGGAACCCCTGACGCTCCTTCTGCTGATCCTGCTTCCCTTCCTGCCCTGGGCTCGGCGAGCTTGGGGAGGGCGGCGCTCAGGAGCTCTCCAGTATTCCGCGGTGGATTCGGTGGAGAAGACCGGGAAGGGGCAAAGCCGGTGGGCTCAACACGTCCCGGGGGTTCTTCGCTTCCTGGTCCTTGCGGCATTCATCCTGGCCCTGGCACGACCTCAGACCGGAATGAGCTCGGAGACCATTCTCACGAGGGGCATCGACATCGTCCTGGCCATGGACGTCTCCAGTTCCATGCTGGCCGAGGACCTGGAGCCGAACCGGTTGGAGGCCGCGAAGGAGGTGGCGACGGCTTTCGTTCAGGGGCGACGGAACGATCGCATCGGACTGGTGGCTTTTGCAGCCGAGGCGTACACGCAGGCCCCCCTGACCCTGGACTACAACGTGATCGCAAGCCTCCTGAACGGGCTGGGGGTGGGGATGATCGAAGACGGGACGGCGGTGGGGATGGGCCTTGCCACCGCGGTGAAGCGGCTCGAAGCCTCCGATGCCGCGTCGAAGGTCGTGGTCCTCCTCACCGACGGCCGGAACAACCGGGGGGAGCTGGGGCCCACCACCGCCGCTCAGATGGCCCAGGCACTAGGGGTGAAGGTGTACACCATCGGGGCCGGGACCCGGGGAACCGCCAGGGTGCCGGTGAGGGACGCCCTGGGTGGCCAGCGGTATGTGAACATGCGAGTGGACCTGGACGAGCCCACCCTGATGGAAGTGGCAGAGACCACGGGAGGCCGGTACTTCCGCGCCACGGATCGGAGGAGCCTCGAGGGGGTGTACGCGGAGATCGACTCCCTGGAGACCTCGGAGATCGAGGTGGAGGACTTCACCCGCTACCGGGAGCGGTTTCCCCTCTTCCTGGGTGGAGGGCTCGTCCTCCTGTTGTTGGAGGTCGGGTTGTCCCAGACCGCATTCCGAAAGCTACCTTGAGGGGCTGAAGCCGATGTTCCGTTTCGCCGATCCCGAATGGCTGGTGGCACTCCTCCTGGTCCCCATACTCTCAGCCGTGATGTGGCTTGGGGGGTGGAGGAGGAGGCGCCTGTTGGACCGGTTCGGTGATTCCGTCCTGGTCCGGAGGCTGACGGAGTCGGTAAGCCGTAGCGCCCGGAGGTTCAAGGCGCTGCTCCTCCTGGCCACGGTCGCCTTCGTGGCCCTCGCCATGGCCAGGCCTCAGTTCGGCACGCGGGTGGAGACGGTCAAGCGTCGGGGACAGGACGTGATGGTGGCGGTGGATCTCTCCCGTTCGATGCTTGCCGAGGACGTGGCGCCGAATCGCCTGGAGCGGGCCCGCCTGGCCATTCTTCGGCTCATTCGGAATCTGGACGGTGATCGGGTCGGGTTGGTGGCCTTTGCAGGTGACGCCTTCGTCCAGAGTCCCCTGACGGTGGACTACGCGGCGGCGGTCATGTTCCTGAACGCCATGGACACCGAGATGATGCCGGTCCAGGGAACCGATCTCGGGGAAGCCCTCCGGGTAGGACTGGACGCTCTGGACGAAGGTGCCCGTGAGGACAGGCTTCTGATGGTGGTGACGGATGGAGAGGATCACGAGGGAGGGATTGAGGAACAGCTTCGCCGAGCCGTCTCGGGTCACGTTCGGATCCACACCGTCGGCATCGGGTCGACGGAGGGTGTCCCGATCCCGGAAGCCGCCTCGGAAGGTGGCGGGAGGAGCTTCAAGCGGGACGAGGACGGGAACGTGGTCACCACCCGCCTGGACGAGGCAATCCTGAGAGAGGTGGCGGAGGCCACGGGAGGCAGGTACGTGCACGTCGTCCCCGGCTCCAACGCTTTCGAGGACCTGGTGGACGAGATCGCCGCGGGGGAGGGAGAGGAGCTCGAGGCCAGGGCGATCACCCAGTTCGAGGAGCAGTATCGGCTGTTCCTGGGCCTGGCGCTGGCTCTCCTGCTGGTGGAAACCGTGACCCCTGAAGGTCGACGGACGGCAGGGGCGTGGAGTGGGAGGTTCGAATGAGTACGATGTGGGTTGCCGGGGCGAGGATCTCCCTGGCGGGACGGTGGTGCCGCGGGTCGGGGCTCGCCGGCGTTCTGTTCGTGGGGTTCTCAGCGTGCCCGGTGGGAGCGGCGGGTCAGAGTGCCCGGCCGAATGTGGAGGAGGGGAATCGCCTCTACTCGGAGGGAAGGTTCGACGAGGCTCACCGAAAGTACCTGGAGGCTCTTCTGGACGATCCTGGATCTCCTCTGATCCTCTTTAATGACGGGAGCGCCCTCTACCGGGATCAGGACTTCCAGGAGGCCCAGAGAAGGTTCCAGGAGGCGCTGGAAGACGGAGATCCGGCTTTGCGAAGCGCCGCCTGGTACAATCTGGGGAACACGTTGTACCGGCAGCAGCAGCTTCAGGAGAGCCTCGAGGCATACAAGGAAGCGCTGCGGGCGAACCCGTCCGATACCGACGCGAAGCACAACCTGGAGCGTGTGCTGGAACAGCTCCAAAAGCAGAAACAACAGAACCAGCAGCCGCAGCAGGGGAAGGGGGAAGACCAGGCGCCGGAGCCCCAGGCGAATCAGGGGCAGGAGGACCGTGCGGGGAACGAGACCCCGGAGCGGCAGCCGCCCTCGTCAGGGAGTGAGACCCCACCACAGGGGGAGTCGAACCCCCAGGAGAGGCCCGAGGGGGCTGAGCCATCCCCCGGGGCAGAGGAGCAGGAGGCAGGGGAGCAACCTCAGGCTCAACCGGGAGAGATGACGCAGGAGGAGGCCCAGCGCCTCCTGAGCGCGATTCGGGAGGATCCTGGGGAGGTGAATCGGAAGCGTGTCGCGCCTACCGGGAAGCGGCCCAGGAAGGACTGGTGAGGATGGCTCCATGGGACCTGCAGAGCCGACGTTGGCGGAGGGCGTCCCTCCTGGGGATTCTTCCGGGGCTCCTCTGGGCGGTGGCGCTGGCGGGCCAGGACGTTTCTGTCCGTGCCTATCTGAATCCCAGCACCGTAGGGGTGGGGCGCCCTTTTGTTCTGAACGTGGAGGTGACCGGATCCCAGAACGTGGATCGGGAGCCCGAGCTCCCGGATCTCGCGGCCTTTGCCACCTACCTGGGCAGCGGCAGCTCCACGTCCATGCAGATCGTGAACGGCCGAACCACGGTGTCCGTCACACTCCAATTCCGCTACCAGGCATTGGAAGAGGGGACCTTCGAGATCCCGGCTTTCCCGGTGACCGTGAACGGAGAGGAGCACACCACGGAGCCCCTGGCCCTCACGGTGTCGTCTGCTCCAGCCCCGGAGGCCCCCGAAGGAGGGACGGATCCGAGCTCCGTGGCACCGGAGGACCTCTTCCTCACTGCCGAAGCCAGCCGGAGCCGCGTACGAGAGGGTGAGCCCATCGTGGTGGAGTATCGCATCTTCACCCGGGTGGACGTGACCGGGTTCAGCTTCACGACGATCCCGGAGCCACAGGGATTCTGGGTGGAGGAGATCCCCGCGGAGAATCCACCCCAGGTGGAGCGGACCGTGAGGAACGGGACCCAGTACACCACGGCCGTCATTCGCCGGGTAGCGCTGGTCCCCACGGGTCCCGGCCGGCGGACGCTGGACCCCCTGGGGATCGAAGCCCAGGTAAGGGTGAGGCGTCGCACGGCGGACCCCTTCGGAGACTTCTTCGACCTGAACCGATCCTCCCTCTTTGGAACCGTCGTCCCCGTCACGGTGCTCTCAAACCCCATCGAGCTGGAGGTGGAGCCCCTTCCATCGGGCCGCCCGGAGCCCTTCAGCGGGATCGTGGGAAGCCTGAGTCTCACGGCGGCGCTGGACCAGGACTCGGTGGATGCGAACCAGGCCGTGACCCTGACGGTCACCGCGCAGGGAAGGGGGAACCTCCGGAGCATTCCGGAGCCGGTCCTGGACCTTCCCGGGGACTTCGAAGCCTATCCCCCGGAGATCTCGGAGGAGGTTCGACCCGAGGGGTCGGGCCTCACCGGAACGAAGACCTGGGAATACGTGTTGATTCCCCGGGCTCCGGGGAACAGGGCTTTGCCGCCCGTCTCCATGGCGTACTTCGACACGGATGCGGACGCGTATCGGACCGTGGAGACGGAGCCCCTGACGTTGAAGGTGTCCAGCGATCTCCCGGAGGGCCCCTCCGCTCTGGTACGGGGCGGGGTGACGTCTCTGAGGGAAGACATCCGCTTCATCCATCTCGGTCCCGCCGGGCTCGCACCCACCGGGAGGTCCGTCTTCGGCGGGGCGGGCTTCTGGGCGATCCTCCTCCTGCCCATGTGTGGCGTGTTGGGGGCGATGGGGCTCCGGCTTCACCGGGATCGCCTCGAGCAGGACCCGGCCTTTGCTCGAAGAAGGAGAGCGGGACGTATAGCCAGCGCCCGGCTCAGCCGCGCCCGGCGCTTGGCCGGGGGCGATTCGCCAAGGGAGTTCTATGCCGAAGTAGCGAGGGCCCTGAGGGGGTTCGTGGCGGACAAGCTGGACGTGCCCGAGGCGGGAATGCAGATGAAGGATGTCATGGAACAGCTAAGAGAACGGGGGGTGCCCGGCAGCCTGCTGGAGGAAGTGTCGGACTGTCTGGACCACTGCGACCGGCAGCGCTTTGCCCCTCCGGACCGGGGAGCCGGCGAGGAGGCCCGGTTCCTGGATCGTGTCGGCAGGGCCATGACCCATCTGAACCGTGAGGTGGGGAGATGATGTCCCGGACCCTCCTGGGGTGCTTGTGGGTGGCGTCGGGTCTCCTGGCCCCGGGTCTTCTGGCTCCGAATCCGGGGATGGCGGCGATTCAGGGGGAAGACCCGTCGGCTCTCTTCCAGGAAGGAAACCGCCTCTACCAGGCGAACGACTACTCCGGAGCCGTCGAGGCGTACGGGGGGGTCCTTAGGGCTGGGCTCGAGAGCGCGGACCTCTACTACAACCTGGGCAACGCCTATTTCAAGGATGGGAACCTGGGGGGCGCCATCCTCAACTACGAGCGTGCTCTTCGTCTGAACCCCAGGGGCGCCGACATACGGGCGAACCTGGAGTTGGCCCGCTCCCTCACCGCGGACGAGATCGAGCCCCTCCCCCGCTTCTGGGTCCTGTCTGCGCTTTCATGGTGGACTGAGCTGCTTCCCCGGAACGTTCTGACCCTGGGCCTCGTCCTGACCTACCTCCTGGGAGTGTTCGGTCTCGTCATGGTCATCCTCTCTCGCGGCAGCTCCGGGAGGCGTTTCGGCACCTGGTTCGTCGGGGGAGGGGCGTTGGGAATCCTGGTCTTCGGCTGCACCCTTGCAGCCCGGGAGGGGCTGGTGGGGAGCACGGAGTGGGGGATCGTGATGGTGGAAGCCGCGGCGGTGCAGTCCGCACCTTCCGGCGGGGACGATCTCACCCTCTTCCAGGTGCATGAGGGCACCAGGGTTCGGGTGGACCGGACCACCGCGAGTTGGCTGGAGATCGTCCTGGAGGACGGGAGAGTGGGTTGGGTGCCCTCGGAGGTGCTGGAGACGATCTGAGGCGTCTGCGGGGGGTTCCCTTTCCTCTGCGGACCGGACAGGTTGGACAGGCGGTACCGCTGGCGTGGGCCGGGAACAGAAGGAATCGCCCCCGGTTCCGAATCGTCCCTCCAAGGCACGGGGACATCACTCGCCTCAAGAGCAAGACATGCTGATTTTGATGGTGGCGGTGGGAGGGGCCGTTGGGGCGGTGGCCCGCTACGGCCTCAGCGGTTGGGTGCAGGGCTTTCCGAGCACGTCCTTCCCCCTGGGGACCCTGGTGGTCAACGTCCTGGGCTCCTTTCTCCTGGGGTTCGTCTTCTATCTCCTGGAAGCGCTGGCCCTCTCCGCCGAGACGCGCTCCATGGTGACCATCGGGTTCCTGGGCTCATTCACCACCTTCAGCACCTTCTCGTACGAAGCCGTCGTTCTGCTGGAAGGGGGCGAGTGGCTCCGGGGTGGGATCTACATCGGTGGAAGCCTGCTCCTGGGATTGATGGGTGTGGTGGGGGGGCTGGCCTTGGGCTTCATACTCCTTCAGGCAAGGGGATAGAACCATGTCCCACAGGTTCCACGGCGAACGGACGCTCATGCGCATCTTCATCGGTGAGAGCGATCGGGTAGGGAGCGGTCCCCACAAGGGGAAGCCACTCTATATGGGCCTCCTTCTGACCCTCCGAGAGCGAGGCTTCGCGGGTGCCACAGTGCTGAGGGGAATCGCCGGATTCGGGGCCAGTGCCCGCCTTCACACCGATCGGGTCCTCCGACTCTCGGTGGATCTACCCCTGGTGGTGGAGGTCGTGGAAACGGAGGAGAAGATTCAGGAGATCCTTCCGGAGTTGGACGAGCTCATCGGAGGGGGGTTGGTGACCCTGGAGAAGGCGAGGGTGCTTCTTTACCGGGCCGCGGACCTGCCGGAAACGGAACGCTCCAGGCACCGCAGGGAAGGGCTCGAGGCGGACGTAGGGGGCGAGTCTACCCCTCCGTGAGGAACTCCTGAATGGCCCGACTCACCTCTCCAGGCGTGTCCTCCTGGATGAAGTGCTTCGCGTCCAGGCGCACGGCCCGTGCCCTGGGGAAGTCCCTGCGAAACTTGTCCATGAAGGCGGGGGTGAAAGCCAGGTCCTCCACGCCCCAGGTGAGGAGGAGAGGGACGTGGGCCAGCTTTCGCCTCACGCTATCCTCCAGCTGCGCTAGCCAGTTGGTGGAGAGGGTGAGCTGCCGAACCATCTCCGCCGGCCCGGCCCGGCTGTCCACCGTGGGGAACGGGCCTCGATAGTGCTCCAGCACCTCCGGTGCCAGGGGGTACTTCACCCCCACGGGGATCAATCGGTCCACCAGGAGGTTCCTCTTCAGGATCATTCCTTGGAA
Source organism: Gemmatimonadota bacterium (assembly GCA_050114895.1). GTDB lineage: Bacteria > Gemmatimonadota > Gemmatimonadetes > Longimicrobiales > Gaopeijiaceae > JASFRP01. The sequence continues at coordinate 6,662 of JASFRP010000002.1, read as the reverse complement.
GTACCCGGTGGAGAAGACCCAGCTGAAGGCTTTCAGGTGGAGGGCTTCGGTGGGCCAGTACCAGGTGTTCCCCATGACCAGAGCCCGGATCCGGTCCGTTTCCTCCAGCGCGAGATGCATCCCGATGGGGCCACCCCAGTCGTGCCCCATCACGGTAAGGTCCCCCAGGTCCATGCCTTGTACGAAGCTCCGGACCACGTTGGCATGCTCCTCCGGTGTGAAGCGGTATTCCATCGGGTGGGCGGACAGACCGAATCCCGGGTAATCCAGAGCCATACAGCGGAAGGATTTCCTCAATCGAATGATGATCCCCCGATAGAGGAAGCTCCATGTGGGGTTCCCGTGAAGGAAGAGGATGGGAGGCCCTTCTCCTTCGTCCAGATAGTGCACCTTTCCCACCTCGCTCTCGAACCAGTGGGACTGGAAGGGAAAGAGGCGAGGGTCGGGGCGAAAGCTGGGTTGGTCCATGCCAGTACTCAAGCTCCGGAGTCGATGGGTCGGGGCAGGGGAGGGGTGCCCTGCGCCCGGGACGACGCGTCCGGCGGGCGACCCTTCTGGCTCAGATCCTCCGGGGATGCTCGACGGTTCGTTCGTTCCGGACGTTCCCCGTATTCAGCGTCGAGACGGGCTCGAAGAGCAGGAGGTGCACCTCCTCCGACGCCACGGGCCGGTGTTCCACCCCCCTGGGGATGATGTAGAGCTCTCCGGGCCCCAAGGTCACCGCACCGTCCCGGAATTCGAGACGGAGCGTACCGTCCAATACGAGAAACAGCTCGTCTTCGTTCTCGTGGTGGTGCCAGACGAACTCTCCCTTCGCCTTGGCCAGCTTCACGTGCTGGCCGTTCAGCTCGCCCACGATCCGTGGGCTCCAGAGGTCCGGGATTCGCCGTAGCTTCGCCGCCAGGTTGATGGGCTCGTAACTCAGGGACTGCTCCTCTCCGGGGCGACGCCCCGCGTGAATCGGCTTCCGGCTCCATGAGTATGGCTCCTCGCGGCCGGTGACAGCAACTGGTCCCCATGGCCTCCTTGACGCCTTCCCCGGGTTTCCCTCTATTGGCGGATTCCCATGCGCCAGGAGCCGTTCCGGTTGGTCCGGCTGATCCCACCGCGGTGGGCAGGCTCCTGAGGTCCGTCGGTCTTTCCGACCCCCGGGCCGGGCCGCGGGGGGCCATTCCGGAGATCGAGGACGAAATGCAGCAGAACGAAGGCGGGCAGCGAGAGACCTTCAATACGAGGATCGGGTTCATTCTGGCCGCGGTGGGGAGCGCGGTGGGGTTGGGGAACATGTGGCGGTTCCCCTACGTGGCGGCGGAGGGAGGAGGCGCAGCCTTCGTCTTCCTGTACATCGTCCTGACGCTCGCCGTCGGCATCCCCCTCATGCTCTCAGAATTCTCCGTGGGTCGGGGCTCTCGTCTTGCTCCCATCGGAGCGCTCCGGAAGCTGGGCGGAGGAAGCTGGTCGATGTTGGGATGGATGTACGTCTTCACGGGGTTCCTGATCCTGGCCTATTACTCCGTCATCGCCGGCTGGGTCGTCCGGTACGCCATCGATGGGGTCATCTCCGGGTTTGCGACGGACCCCGCCGCGCACTTCGGAGAGGTGACCTCCGGGATCGCTCCCGTGTACTTCCACCTGGGGGTCATGGCCACGACGGTCTTCATCGTGAGCATGGGGGTGCAGAAGGGGATTGAACGGGCGGCTCTGGTCCTCATGCCTACGCTTTTTGCGATCCTCATCTTCCTGGCCATCTGGGCATTCACCCTGGACGGAGCGGTTCAGGGGTACGCCTTCTATCTTCGGCCGTCCATCTCCGAGCTCCTGGATCCCTACATCCTGGCCCAGGCTGCGGGGCAGGCCTTCTACTCCCTGAGCCTGGGGATGGGGTGTATGCTCACCTTCTCCTCCTACCTCTCCAGCGATGAGAACCTGAACAAGGAAGCCACCATCATCGCCTTCTCCGACTTCGGCGTGGCGTTCGTCGCAGGACTGGTGGTCTTCCCGGTGATCTTCGCGTTGGGGATGCAGGGGGACGTGAGCGAGAGCACGGTGGGGGCCCTCTTCATCGCCCTTCCCGGCGCCTTCACCGAGATGGGGGCCATGGGCCGCATCATCGGGATCCTCTTCTTCATCGCACTCATCGTGGGCGCAGTGACTTCGGCGGTGTCCCTCCTGGAGGTGGTGACGGCATCCGTCATCGACGAGACCAAGATCCACCGGAAGACCGCCTCCATCGTGGGCGGGGTCCTCATCGCTCTCCTGGGTCTGCTCCCGGCCCTCTCGCTGGATTTCCTGGGTGTGATGGACCGGTTGGCTGAAGCGCTCCTGGCCCTCGGCGCCTTCTTCATGGCGGTCTTCGTGGGGTGGGTGGCCGTGGGGGCCTCGGAGGAACTGAAGAAGGGGGCGTCGGAAAGGTTCGACCGCCTGGTCCCCTCACTGATGGCCACGATCCGGTGGGTCCTGCCGCCGGTGATTCTCTTCGCCGCCGTGTATGCCTTCATCGCCGTCTGGCGGGAGTACATGCAGGCGTACGGCGGTTGACGGGTGTCGGGGCTGGCCGTCCGGTCAGCCCCCTTCCGCCCCGTCACCCACCTCCACAATCTCGAATCGACAGTTCTGCTGGATTCCCTCCGAAGAAGTCGTGCAGCCGGAAATCCGGAGACCGTAGACCTTTCCGGAAACGGCGGTGAATTCCAGCCGAACCTGCTGACGGCTGTTCGGCCCGGTCTGAAAAACGGCGGAATGTCGCCCGGGACTGATGTGCAGCCGACAGACCCGGTCGTTTCGTCGGTACGCCTGGGCCGCCATCCTGCGGTCTCCCCAGCACGTCGTTGCCGCGTCCTCCTCGTCCAGGAGGAGCAATCGATTGGACTCGTACGTCGCCATCACCGCGTCCTCTCCCGGCGGCAGGTGGGGTTCGGGGTAGAGCCAGTATTCCAGGCCGCCGCTGGCGCACCCGGCTACCATGACGCTGGCGATGATGATGGACCGTAGCTCGGGCAGGGACATCTGGGTGTCTCCGGTTACATGAGGGCCAGGGCGTGGCATCGACGAGCACTCCTTCCTCGAGGGACGTCCGGGACGCCCGCGAGTCCGTTCGCTGAACGAAGATGTGGCCGTCAACTCCATCGATCTGGCCCGAAGATCGGCCCGGGTGGTGGCCCAGGGCAAGCCTGGCCTGCTCCCGGGACCCCGCGCGCTTTGGCCCACTGGCCGACGCTCCAGGAAGGGAACCCCCTACCCCGCAGAGGCATACTTAGTTAATAAGGGGATGAAGAGGCAACGGATTCCCGGTGCCCTGCCCCAGGAGGTACAGTCATGAAAGCGTTGTTCGGGTCCGGTTCCGCTTCCCTTTCTTTCCGATCATTCGGCACCCTCGCCCTGTTGCTCCTCACGGGTTGCGCCCTCACCCGCCCGCCGCAGGACGAGGCGCCGTCGAACACCGAGACCGTGGACATCGGCTATGGTGCGGTGGAGAAGGACAACGTCGTAGGGTCGGTGGCGACGGAGCTCAGCGAAGATCAGCCTGTCGTGAATGCCATGACCCTGGCCAATATGCTGGCGAAGATCCCGGGCGTGCAGGTCATCGACCGGCCGGGGGGCGAGTTCAGCGTCCGGATTCGTGGCACCAATTCCTTCATGGGTGGAGAAGAGCCGCTCTATGTCATCGACGGGATGGTGGTCGCCACCGGCGGAGGCCTCAGCGGCATCAATCCCAGCACCGTGGAGTCCATCACCGTGCTGAAAGATGCAGGGTCCACGGCCATCTACGGCGCCCGGGGCTCCAACGGAGTGATCCTCATCAAGACGAAGAAGGAATAGACGCAGGGCCCTGGGACATTTCGAACCGAAGGGCCGTGTTCCTCAGTGGTACATAATGAAGCCCAGGACGGCGAGGCCCACGGCAAGAATCATGCGGCCAAAGATCTGACCGCTTCCCTCTCCCGACCGATCCGGCTTGCCCATCCTGGTCCAGATCAGTATGCCGCCACACGGGTCCACCCCGAACTCCACGGGGAGCTCGAAGCCATGGTAGACTTCGATTGCTTCCACGTCGTGAGCCGACATGAACTGGTCGATGCTGGTCACGTAGGGGACCTTGACCCCGTCCAGCCAGACGCTCGGGAGACACTGGCCCCGGAGGAGAAGGGTGTATCCGTAGGGGGGGGTCGGAACCACGATGCCCCCCGGTACCGCGTTGAGAAGGTCCGACATCTCGTTGGTATGTGCTCTCTCGATATCCTCCCGAGTGACCAGAAACACGGATCGGCTGAGGGCCCGCCGTTCGTAGTCGCGCCGCGGCGGTACACGTCGCTCCGCCGTCACGATGATGGGTTCGAGGCGGATGGGATCCCTGGAGAGGGGCAGGATCAGCTCCAGATCCTCCTCCGGTGAGACCTGGAGGGTGTCACTCATCCTCCGGTACCCCAGGATGGTCACGTAGAGGCGATACACCCCCGCAGGAACACTCTGGAAGAGGAAGCGACCATCATCCCCGGTGACCCGGGTTCCCACCCCCCGGGTACCGGAAGGGCCGGCAGCCAGCGACACGGCAGCCCCCTTCACCGGCTCCTCACTCTCGTTGTCCAACACCTGTCCCCCCACTTGCACGACAGTCTCAACCTCCCCCGAGCGGTCACGCCTTTCCTGTCCCACCAGGGTACTCGGCTTTCCCCCGCCGGGTCCGGAGAGAGCCACGGCCAGGGCCACCAGGAGGAAACGAGGGGTCGAGATGGGAATCTGCCTTTCTGCGAGGGAGCGATGCCGCTGGCTGTCCTTTTCCTACACCCCCTCCGGGCAGGGAGTTCGATCCTGCATTCATACCGGACGTCGACATGGCCCGGCGAGGGGGGAAGAAGAGGCCCGCAGGAAGGAGTCTTCCTGCGGGCTTTCTCTCCCCAGGGAAGGGAAGGCTAGGTCCGGTTTACACCGGCCATCGCCTTCGCCTCCCGGTCATGAACCAGCGTATCCAGCGTTCTGCGTGATGTTGGTATTCGTATCCGTCTCCGGTTGAGGAATCGGGAGGATGCAGAAGTTGCAGGGATAGGGCATGTCGGCCACGTCGCCGGTAACATCCACCCGGTGGACGCCCATCTTGTGCCGCATCAGGTCGTGGATCCGGAACCCCTCGTAGCCCAGCTCGATCCTTCGCTCGATGGCGATCTCATCGAGAAGGGCCTGGCCGGTGGCCGTCACGGCCGGAGCCGTGGGGAGGCCTCTCTGCCGGATCAGGTTCAGATCCGCCTGGGCGGCGGCGTCCTGTCCCATCTCCGCCTTGGCTTCGGCCCGGTTCAGGTAGACCTCGGCCAGCCGGATGACCGGAACGTTGTCGGTGTTCTGCTGTGTGGGCCACTTGTTCACCCGGTGGCTGGCGTAGACCCCCGTGAGGTTGGGGTCCTCCACGAACCAACCCCAACGGATGTCGGCGGGATCGATGAGGTTCAGGAGGTCCTTGGCCGGGAGGTAGTCGCCGTATCCCGAGGCCCTGTACATGCCACCGAGGCTGTCACTCCCCCGGTTGTCCGCTGTGGTGTTCTGGATCTCGAAAATGGCCTCGGACGTGCCGCCCACGGCGAACATGTCGATGAGGGCGGGTCCCGGAATCAGGTTGTACTTGCCGCTGTTGATGACCGCATCGGCCATGGCGGCGGCGTTGGACCAGTCCTCCTTATAGAGGTAGACCCTGGACAGGATGGCCTGGGCGGCCTCCTTGGACATCATGTAGGGCCCGTCCCGGGTCTGCGTCATCATGCTGATCCCGGTGTTGAGGTCGGAGATGACCTGGGCGTAGACCTCCGCCACGGTGTTCCGGGCCGGGAGGGCGTTGATGTCCGGCTCCAGGACGATGGGCACGCCGGGGTGGGAGGCGTCGGCGGTGAAGGTGTAGTGCTGCGCGTACATCTTCACCATGTCGAAGAAGGCCAGCCCCCGAAGGGCGTAGGCCTCTCCCACGATCTGGTTGAACTCGGCCGCCACACCTCCGGGCGCTTCGAAGTCCTCTGCATTGGTGAGGATCATGTTGAGCCGGTTGATGGCGATGTAGCCATCATCCCACAGGTCGGTCTCATAATCGTGGCCGGTGACCACCTGACCCTCGAAATCGGCGAACTCCTGATACCGGTTGGCCGAGCCGTTCTGCTTGATGTCCTCACCCATGATGTCGGACATCAGGTGGATGCTGCGCCCATAGTAGCCTGCCGCCGACAGGATGTCGTAGGCGCCGACGATGGCGGCCTGGAAATCCGCGATGGTCTCGAAATAGGCGTCATTCGAGACGGAGGCGTGGGGCTCGAGAACCAGATCGGTGCAGGCGGAAGCGACCATCATCGCCGGCACCAGAAATGCGAGCCTGGAAATCTTCAAGAAGTATCTCATAGTCAGACCTTATCCTCAAAAGTGGTGTTTACGATGGTTCGGTTGCCCCTTCATCAGAATCCCATGGTGAACCCGAAGCTGAAGGTCCTGGCATTCGGGGTACCCGTGTTGTAAACACCACTGACGATCTGCTCAGGATCGAAATGGAGGTTCTCTGCGGCCACCCAGGTGTAGGCGTTGGTCACATTGAGGTGGGCCTGGAGCGAGTTCAACCTCACTCGGGCCGCCCACTCCTCCGGGAACTGGTAGGAGAGGGTGACGTCCTTGAAGCGGATGTAGTCGCCCTTGTC
>JASFRP010000001.1:0-27930 GCA_050114895.1 Gemmatimonadota bacterium | reverse complement strand
CAACTCCAGGACCTCCGGATCTCCGAACCTCGTAATCACCACCGCCTGCATGGATTCAGCCATGGGGTTCACATGCCCCCTCTTGGGAAAAGGGATCCGATAATTCAAAGTTAAGGTGTTCTTTTCGCGACACCCATAGCTACGGTACCCCACTCGTGCTCTATCAACTCATTTCGCTGGCCGGAGCATTCCTGATCCTCCTGGCATACCTCGGCAACAGCAGAAACTGGTTCGGGCCCAAGGATCGAGCTTACAACGCGATGAACCTGATGGGCGGTCTCTTGCTCTTCTGGATCGCATTCGTGGATCGCAGAGCCGGATTCATGGTACTTGAACTCACCTGGGCCCTCCTGGCCGTGCCTCCTCTCTTTCGGTGGGAGAGGGAGGCCCGAAAAGGTTCGCCATGAGAGCCCGTCCCTTTCAGCCATGTCCGGGCCCGGCCCGGTTTGCATAATGGAGCCGGAAGACCATGGAACTGCCTTTCTCCCTCACCCGCCCCCTGGCATTCTTCGACTTGGAGACAACCGGCCTGAGCCTCTCGTCCGACCGGATCATCGAGCTGGCTCTCATCCGGATCTCTCCCCAGGGGGACGTCCTGGAGCGGGTGCGGCGCTTCAATCCTGGGATCCCCATTCCTCCAGAAGCCTCCGCCATCCATGGCATCACGGATCAGGACGTCGCCGAGGAGCCGCCCTTTTCGGCCATCGCCCGGAGTCTCGCGGAGTTGCTGGACAACTGCGACCTCGCAGGGTTCAACATCAGGCGCTTCGACCTCCCCATGCTCCTCGCTGAGTTCAGGCGGGCCGACGTTCCCTTCTCCCTGAAGGGAAGACTTCTCATCGACGCCCAGACGATCTTTCACAGGGAGGAGCCGAGGGACCTCTCGGCAGCGGCCCGTTTCTACCTGGGCAGGGAGCACCGGGAAGCCCACACGGCCCTGGGCGACATCCGCACCTCCGCCGCCGTCCTCTCTGCCCAGCTGGCCCTGTACCCACACCTGCCCCGGGGCCTGGAAGGACTCCACGCGTATTGCGACGAGGTGAGCCCCTTCCAGACAGCCGTGGACCGCTGGTTCCAGGAAAGGGAAGGGCAGTTGGTTTTCAGACGCGGCAAGCACCGCGGCGAGGCGTTGAGTCAGGTGGCTGCCACGGCCCCGGACTACCTGCGTTGGATGCTGGGAGCCGAAGACATGGACGAGGAGGTACTCCGGGTGGTGAAAGATGCCCTGGGAGGCTGAAAGCCGCATCCCTGCAACATCACCGAGCACCGTCGACTCCTCCTCTTCACCGGTATTCGAGCTGTTCCTCCACGCCGGCTCCTTGCCGGGTCCTCGAAGCCTCCGATACCATTCCAATCACCATCCGCAATCCCGATGTACCGAAGAGGAATCCATCATGCCGGTCCCCATACGAACTCCCGCAGCTTGCGCGCTCAGCCTCCTACTGGCTCTCCCTCTCTCGACACCCCTCAGCGCACAGGTGACGGCCCCCATCCCCGAGTCCCACCTCCAAGCTCTGGAGGCCCGGGCCATCGGGCCCGCCGTGACCGGTGGACGAGTCCATGACATCGAGGCCCTTCCCAACGACCCCTCCACCCTCTTCGTGGCCAGTGCCTCCGGTGGCTTGTGGAAGACCACCAACCGGGGAATCACCTGGAAAAACGTCTTCGACACCATGGCGGTGAGCACGTTTGGCGACGTGGCCATCGCCCCGTCGAATCCCCGGGTCGTCTACGCCGGAACCGGAGAACAGAACAACCGGCAGAGCTCCTCCTGGGGAAACGGCGTGTACCGATCCGACGACGGAGGGGAAAGCTGGAGGCACCTGGGCCTGGCCGAGACGAGACACATAGGAAAGGTGGAGGTGGATCCCTCGAACCCCGACGTGGTTTACGTGGCCGCCCTGGGGAACCTCTGGGCTCCCAGTGCGGAGCGAGGCGTCTTCAAGAGTAGCGACGGCGGCGAGAGTTGGGAGAAGGTCCTCTATGTCGACGACCTTACCGGGGTCGTGGATCTGGTCATGGACCCGTCCGACCCGCAGGTCCTCTACGCCGCGGCCTATCAGAGGCTGCGCCGAACCTGGGGCTTCAATGGCGGGGGCCCCGGGAGCGGAATCTACAAGACGACGGACGGAGGCAGGAACTGGACGGAGTTGACGAACGGGATCCCCGGGGGTGACAAGGGACGAATCGGACTGGCCATCGCACGATCCGACCCTCGGGTGTTGAGTGCCCTCATCGAGCATTCCGACGCCCAGCTGCAGGGGACATACCGGACCGAAGACGGGGGCCTTACGTGGGAACGGGTGAACCCCCTGAACGGCCGGCCCATGTACTACTCGGAGATCTTCATCGATCCCGAGAACCCGGACAGGGTCTACACTCTTGGTACATCCTCCTACAAGAGTGAGGACGGCGGCAGAACATTCGAGGAGTTCGCCGTTCGTCCCACGTACGACGTGGGTGTCCACGCCGATCATCACGCCCTCTGGATCGACCCCAACGATCCGAATCATCTATATCTGGGAGGGGATGCCGGCCTCCACGAGAGTTACGACATGGGCGTCACTTTCCGGAGGATCAACAACTTCCCCATCGCCCAGTTCTACGCCATCGGCGTGGACATGAGAGATCCCTATTACGTCTACGGAGGGCTCCAGGACAACCACTCGTTCATGGGGCCCTCACGGACCCGGCGCTGGGCAGGCATCGTGAACGATGACTGGAAACAGGTGGGGTATGGAGACGGGATGTTCTGGCAGCCGGATCGGTCCGAGGCCCTCTTTGCCTACGGAGCCTCCAACGACGGGGATTACTTCCGATTCAACCCTCTCACCGGGGATATGATGGCCATCAGCCCCGTCGCACCGGTGGGGGCGGAGGAGTATCGCTTCGACTGGACCTCCCCGGTCCTGGTGTCCAGCCATGATCCCGCCACCGTCTATGTCGGAGGTAACCGCCTCTTCATCTCCCATGACCGGGGGGATAGCTGGGAACCCACCCGGGACCTGTCGAAGATGGTGGACCGAGACACCGTTCCTCTCATGGGGGTGCTGGGCCGTGACATTACCATTTCCCGGAACGACGGAACGGGCAGCTTCGGAGAGGCCGTTTCCATCGGTGAATCCCCACTGGATCCGAACGTCCTCTGGGTGGGAATGGACGACGGGAATCTCCAGGTCTCGCGGGACGGAGGCACCAGCTGGACCGAGGTCAGCGGGAATGTGCCCGGAATCCCGCCCGGCACCTACGTGAGTCGGGTCACCCCCTCCGCAACCGCTCCAGGCTCCGCTTACGCCGCCTTCGACGCTCACCGGGACGGGGACTTCTCCCCCTATGTGTTCCGGACCACCGATTTCGGCGCGTCCTGGGAGCCCTTGATGACGGGACTCCCTTCCGGGTCGGTCAACGAGATCATCGAACACCCCGACGCTCCGAACGTCCTCTTCCTGGGCTCAGAGCACCACCTCTTCGCCAGTACCGACGCGGGAGCCCATTGGGCCCAGTGGCCGGGCATGCCCACCACCCACTACGACGACCTCCTCATCCACCCCCGAGAGAAGGACCTGGTCATCGGCACCCATGGGAGGGCGATCTGGATCGTGGACGACATCCGGCCTCTGGCCGAATGGAGCGCCGGAGTCCTGGAGGCGCCCGCCCATATCTTCACCGTCCGGCGGGCCACCATCTTCACCTATTGGAAGGACACGTCCTACAGGGGGCAAGCCCAGTTCGCGGGTGAGAACCCGGCGGACGGCGCAATCATCACCTACAAGCTGGGCCCAGGAAGTGGCGATGCCCGTCTCCGGGTGACTCGCGGCAACGGAGGCTTGATCCGGGAATACCAGGTGCCCGCCGAAGAAGGCCTCCATCGAGTCAACTGGGATCTCCGCTACCCCACCCCATCCGACGATGGCCCGGAGCGATGGACACGGTTCGACGACCCCCGGCTCCCACGTAGCGTGGAGGACCGGGGCCACTTCGTATCACCGGGAAGCTACACCCTAACGCTGGAGGCCAGGGGAACTACCGTGTCGACGACGGTGGAGGTTCGCGGAGACCCTGACCTTCCCCTGACCCAGGCGCAGTACGAGGAGAGAGAGGCTTTCCTGAACGACCTCGTGGCCCTCCAGAAGGAGTTCACCGAGGTCCTTGGGGTGGCGGTGGGAATGGGCTTCGGTCCGGGGCGGCCCGACCCGAGCCTGAGCCAGGAGGAGCAGGCCCTTCAGCAGCACCGGCGTCAGGTGGTGAATGTCTATACCAGCCTCAATGGCACCGAAGTGAGGCAGGGCTCCCTCTATCCGCCTACTCAAACGCACCGGGCCATTGTCGAAGCCGCGAAACAGGCCCTGAGAGAGTATCGGGGCCAGCGCCTCCATCCTTGAGACACCGCCCACAGGGAGACACCGCCCCACCGGGAGTAGCCCGGTGGGGCGGAGCAGTCCTGGAAAAGGAAGCCTGGCTTCCCCCCGGCACCCGGGGTAGCTTCATCGAGGCCCACAGCCATTCACCCATACAGGCCAGAAAGCGGAGGTGACCCATGGTGCGAACGCCCCCCTCCTCAGCTGACGAACCCCGGTCCGGAGGGGTGATGGAGCGCTCCTGCGGGACGCCTCTTCCATCCGGTGCGGCCTTGACGGTGGCCTTCCTCGCCACCTCCCTCCTCTTCCATGGGCCCCTTGGCCACTCTCCGGTGCTCCGCGCTCAGGAGTTGCCCGCCCCTGCGCTGGCTCCGGCCCCCGGGGTCTGGAAAGGGGCAGTGGACCAGGCTCGGGAGTTGATTCTGGACCGCATGGAGGAGCAGACGGTGCCAGGCCTTTCCGTTGCGGTGGGCGTCGATGGGAAGATCGTCTGGGCAGAGGGATTCGGATGGGCCGATCTCGAAAACCGGGTCCCGGTGTGGCCCTCCACCAAGTTCCGTATCGCCTCCATCTCCAAATCCCTGACGGCTGGCGCGGTAGGGACGCTGGTGGAGGAGGGAAGACTGGACCTGGATGCCCCGGTGCAGGAGTACGTCCCCTCCTTTCCCGAGAAGGAATGGCCGGTCACCACCCGTCTCCTGGGGGGTCATCTGGCGGGAATCCGACACTACCGGGACAGGGAGTTCGAGAGCATGGTCCACTACGACGACGTCGTGGACGCGCTGCAGATCTTCGCGAACGACCCCCTGATCCACGAGCCGGGGACCGCCTACGAATACTCCACCTATGGCTGGAATCTCATTTCCGCCGTGGTGCAGAGCGTGGCCGGGGAGCCGTTCCTGAACTACATGCGCAGAGTGGTTTTTGAACCCACCGGAATGACCGAAACGGTGGCGGAGCACGTGGATTCCCTCATATACCACCGCTCCAGGGCCTACCTCCGCACACCCGACGGACGGATCATCAACGCTCCCTACGTGGACAACTCCAACAAGTGGTCAGGTGGGGGCTTTCTCTCCACGGCTTCCGACCTGGTTCGGTACGGCCAAGCCTATCTCGGTGGAGCGTTCCTCAGGCCCGAGACCGTCGAGCTCCTCTGGACCTCCCAGCATACACGCGACGGAGAACGAACGGATTACGGAATCGGGTGGCGAGAGCACCTGGAAGGAGGGCGTCGGATCATCTCCCACACGGGTGGAGCCGTCGGCGGGACAACGGTATTGGTCATCTATCCCGAGGAGGGAGTCGTGGTAGCGATCCTCACGAACATTCAGGGAGCTGGGCAGACCGGGAACGCCCGGGAGATCGGCGAATTGTTCATGACTGCGGATCGTTGACGATGTACACGCTCCATTCTCTGCTCCGGTACCCCGTCTTTCTGACAGGGCTCGCAGCTTTCGGGTATGCCCTCTGGGGCATGGCGGGGAAACGTCCCTACCAGAAGCTCATGTGGGACCTGGCCAGCGCTTTTACGGTAACCCTCTACATCCAGGTGGTCCTGGGTTTCCTGTTGATCTTCACCTACCGATTCTTCAGCGGTCCCCTGGGCCTGCACATGGCCTTCACCATGGTGGCCGCCGCACTGGCACAGATGACCTATTCGGCGAACCGGCGCAGGCCTCGGGACGAACGAGATTTCGGAATCCACGTCATGGGAGTGGGCCTGGCGCTGGCGCTGGTTGTAGCTGGGATCCTGGTGATCCGGAACTCCGTCCTCGGGTAGAACAGGCTTTCTCCGGAGCTCAACTTCCCAACCCCTCAGCCATGAGCCCCGCCAGGCGATCCAGGAAGTCGGGTCGGACGAGGGACATGGTGACTGCCTGATCCAGAGCAACCTCCGGCCCTCTCGAGGGCACCCCGGTTCCGCCTGCCGAGGCCCCTGCGGCAGCATAGTAGGATGACCACGCCCGGGTGAACTGGACCCACCGGACGGCGTCCTCCAACTCCGCCCTCCGCTCCTGCGCGTTCCACGAGCCCGGCGTGGCGTCTTCGGGTTCTCTTTGCCTTGCTCCCACCCCAGGACCGTCTCCGGCCTCCCCCTCTCCATCTGTCGGCGGGGCCAGCGTGGCCCCCTGCGTCAGTGCCTCCCGGATCTCTCTCTGACGCTCCTCGCCGTCGTGGGCTCCAGCAGGGCCCATCTTCCGGACTTCCGAAAGGACCCCGGCCACCTCTTCCGTCTCTCGGCGGCGGGTGCCAGGGTCATCCGACAACCACCACTCCTTCTGCAGGAGGCCCTCTGCCCACCCTGCGTTCTCCACCCCCGTCGCCACCACGAGGCCGATGGCCCTCTCCAGTGCGGCAGCCGAGAACCCCTTCACCAACGGCTCGGCGACCCTGGGGTTCAGCACCGCGAGCCGGACCAGCAAGAACTGGGCTTTCTCCCGGGGCGTGGTAGCGCTCACCGTGGCGTCGGGTTTCCGGCTGCCGGAGCAGGAGCTCAGCAGAGGCAGAGCGAGAAGGGAAACCAGGACGCTACGCGCCCACTTCCGCCTTTTCAACGGCACCATCCGAGGCCTCTCTCCTGCGCTGTGAAAGGAGTGGAGTTGAGACAGGGGCTTCCGGCCCTTGGCGCAACGTCCGTGCCACTCATTCTACGCAACAGAGACCGAAGAGTTGCCCGACACCGCCCCATTTCCTCCTGGTCCCGGTAGCCTCGCCCGTTCTGGGACCCCGGGGAGCTGCGTCAACGCTGGTCCCTTCCAGCGTGTCCCTGGCAGAGAACGGCGTTTCCTTCCACTTTCACCGGAGCCCGATCCCGGGTTCGACGCTGCCCGGGAGAAGCTCTTTCACAGGAAGCTGCCGGCCATCGAGACCACCGAGCAGTCATGAAACCCCGGCGATAGGACCGGGGACCCCATCCACGGAGGCACAGATGCACCCCAATCTCCTCAAGAGACTCCCTGCCCGGGGCGTCTTTCTCTCATGCCTGTTGGCCGTGGGTCTGGCCCTCCCGACAGGAATTCCAGGGCAGACCTGGGACCGGGATCAGATCCTCACCGCCGAGGGTTATCAACAGCCCCCGGATACCATCGCGGAGGCCGTTCTGGCCCCGTGGTACCTGAACGTCACCCTCTCTGAGGCGAATGCTGACAAGTCCCTCTTCTTGAATGAGATCGGGGATGGCCCGGTGACGATGGATGTCTTCTCCAAGCCGTTCCATGAGCTGGGAGGTCTCTTCATAGACTTCGCGGCGAACCGAGACCGGAACCTGACCATCAGAAACAACGTGGGGATCGAGATCATCTCGGCCCTGGACGGCTCGAAGACCCCTGTCCAGGTTCCCGACGGAGCCCGGGTCTCCAACGCCACGTGGTCTCCGGACGGAACCAGGATCGCATTCTTCGTCCACACGCCCACCGCGACCCACCTCTACGTGGCCGACGCGTCGAACGGACGCTCTCGCCAACTCACTCGGCGACCGGTTCTCGCCACGGAGGTGACCTCCTTCCAGTGGACCGACGACAGCCGGTACATCGGCACGGTCCTGGTTCCGGAAGACAGACCGGACATGCCTGCTCATCCTGCCGCCCCTCAGGGCCCGGAGATCAAGGTCACGGAAGACGGAAAGAACATCCTCCGGACCTACGCCAGCCTCATGGCCACCCCATACGACCAGGCTCTCCTGGAGTGGCACCTCACCGGCCAGCTGGCCCTCATTCAGGTGGACAACCGCAGGGTCACCAATATCGGCCAGCCGGACATGATCCGGAGCCTGGACTTCGCTCCCGACGGTGCCTATGTCCGGGTCACCCGCACGGTGAAGCCCTTCAGCTACATCGTCCCCGTTTCCAGCTTCGGAAGCGTGGAGGAGGTATGGGATCGGGATGGCAACGTCCTGACCACACTGGACGAGAGCGAGTTGAACACGGGGCTCCGGGATGACCGACCCGTCACCGCTCCCGGCGTCGGGGGCGAAGCCGCCGAGTCGGACCGAAGGGACCTGGGTTGGCGGGCCGACGGGGCAGGCCTGACCTACCTCGAACAGGAACCGGCTCCGGATAGCGCCGAGGCCGCTGCCGAACCCGCGGAGGAGCCCGGCCAGGAGGGTCGGACCCGGAGCCGCCGAATGGACCGGGTGTACCTCTGGGCTCCGCCTTTCGACAGCACGAGCAAGACCGTCGTCTACGAGACGAGCACCCGGATGTCCTGGCACCGCTTCTCCCCGGACATGCAGGTCCTCTTCGCCGCCGAGCGAAGTGGGCAGGACCAGCACATCTACGCCGTCGACCTGAACGACCCGGAAGAGAAGCACACGCTGGTCCGGTATAGCAGCGACGATTTCTACGCCAACCCTGGATCCCTCATGACCGCCAGGGGCGGGAGCGGGGGTGGCGGGTTCGGCGGATTCGGGCGCCGGGGCGGAGGCGCTCCGGGACAATCCGGGGCTACCATCCAGCTTTCGGCCGACGGCCAGGCCGTGTTCTTCCAGGGAACCGAGTACAACGAGGACCCCGACGCTGTTGCGCCGAAGAGCTTCATCGACCGGGTCGCCATCCGGACCGGGGAGAAGACCCGGATCTTCGAGGGTGACAACGACGGCGTCTACGAGCGGGTCCTCACGCCGGTGGATCTGGATGCCGGGACCTTCATCGTGTCCCGGGAAGGACCGACGGAGGTTCCCCAGTCCTATCGGTTGGAAGGCGGCCAGCCCACCCAGTTGACCCACAATGTGGACTACGCCCCCGATATCACCGGGGCTCGGCAGGAGCGGTTCGTGGTGACTCGCCCGGACGGCTTCAAGTTCCGCGTCACCGTCACCTTGCCACCCGGATTCCGCGAAGGGTCTCACCTCCCGGCCATGTTCTGGTTCTACCCCCGGGAGTACACGGATCAGGAGAGCTACGACGAGGGGGCCAGGACCTACAACAAGAACGCCTTCCCGAACTTCGGCACCCGGTCCATGCAGTATCTGATCCGCCTTGGATACGTACTGGTGGAGCCCGACGCACCCATCGTGGGTGAGGAGGGGGCCATGAACAACCATTACGAGTACGACCTTCGGAACGACCTCTCGACGGTCATCGACTCCATTGAGGCCCGGGGGTACGTGGATCGGAGCCGACTGGGGATCGGCGGGCACTCCTACGGGGCCTTTTCCACGGCCAACGCGATGGTTCACACGCCTTTCTTCAAGGCTGGCATCGCCGGCGACGGGAACTACAACCGGACCCTGACCCCCCTGGCCTTCCAGAACGAGCGACGCTTCCTCTGGGACGCGAAGGACGTGTACCTCTCCATGTCTCCGTTCCTCTATGCCGACCAGCTGACCGGAGCCCTCCTGATGTACCACGGGATGCACGACCAGAACGTTGGTACGGATCCCATCCACTCGCCCAAGATGTTCCATGCCCTGAATGGCCTCGGGAAGACCGCGGCTCTGTACCGGTATCCCTATGAGGACCACGGACCGGCAGCGAAGGAGACCCTCCTGGACCTGTGGGCCCGATGGACGGCCTGGCTGGACAAGTGGATCATGAATCCTGCTCCGCCGGCGGAAGGGGAGGAAGGGAAGTAGTCCAAACCCTCGCACCTGATCTCGCGGTCCCCCGGAGCTCGAGATCCCCGAAGTCAGGAAAGGGCCCCGTCCACGGACGGGGCCCTTTTCCTTTCCCGAGCCGTTGTTGGCATCAGTGGGATCGGGCTTTCGTCAGAAAGGAGACGAAGGGTGGGATCAGAATGAACCCTGCGGCAAGGGCCCAGAATGTGACGGCGATGGGGCTCGCGAAGAGGACCCCCCAATCCCCTCCGCTGAGAGCCAGGGAGCGCCGGAGGTTCTTCTCCATGAGTGGGCCGAGAACCACGCCCAGAATCGCCGGGGCAAGGGGGATGGACGCCTTCCGGAACACGTACCCCACGACTCCGAACGCCACCATGAGTCCAAGATCGAACACGCTCTGGTTGAGGGCGTATACCGCCGTGACACTCAGCACGGCGACCCCCGGCATGAGCACCCACCTCGGCAGACGAAGGAGTCGGGCAAAGACCCCCACCAGGGGAAGGTTGAGGACGAGGAGGAGGAGGTTGCCGATATACATGGAGGCTACCAGGCCCCAGAAGACCTCGGGACGTTCCTGTACGAGCTGTGGTCCGGGCGTGACGTCCAGAGCAGTCAGGGCGCCCAGGAGCACCGCGGTGGTACCGCTACCCGGGATTCCCAGGGTCAGCAGGGGGATCATCGAGCCGTTCGCAGCCGCGTTGTTCGCCGATTCCGGGGCCGCCACACCTCGAATGTCCCCATGGCCGAAGCTCCCGTCCCTGCGAGAGACCTTCTCCTCGACGGCATAGCCCAGGAACGCGGCTACAGTCCCTCCCGCTCCCGGAAGTACGCCCACCACAAAACCAACTACCGAGGCTCTGACCATGGTCCAGCCCGTCCGGGCCAGGTCGGCCAGGCTGAGCCACACCCGTCTCAGCTTCTCTCGCCGCCTTTCTACGCCCTCTGTCACCTCCAGAGCCAGCAGCACCTCCGAGATGGCGAAGAGCCCGATGGTGACCACCACGAAGTCGATTCCGTCCAGGAGACCCAGCTGGCCGAAAGTGAAACGGGGCACGGCGCTCTGGGGATCGATGCCGACAGCGGCCAGGAACAGGCCGAATCCAAGGGCCACCAGCCCCCGCACCAGGTCCTTTCCCCCGAGGCTCGAGAGGGCCGTGAGGGCGAACAGCATCAGGGCGAAGTATTCCGCCGGCCCGAACCGAACCGCCAGGTGAGCCAGGGCAGGTGCGAAGAACACGAGACCGGCCACCGAGAGGGTGCCTCCGACGAAGGAGGCCACTGCCGCCACCGCCAGCGCCCGCTCGCTCTCCCCCTTCCGGGTCAGCGCGTACCCGTCGATGGCCGTCACCACCGCCGAGGCCGTACCCGGAACGTTGATCAGGATGGTGCTGATGGAGTTCCCATACTGGGAGCCGTAGTAGATCCCCACGAGAAAGATCAGCACGGACTCCGCCGGAATCCCAGCGGCAAAGGTGATGGGGATGAGGATGGCGATGGCGTTGATGGGCCCGATTCCTGGGAGCATCCCCACGACCGTCCCCAACGCCACACCGCCTCCGGCCAGGAGAAGGTTCAGGGGCTGGAGGGCCACGCCGAACCCCGCGACAAGCTCTCCCAGGACGGTCACGGGCCGCCGGCGAAGAGAGATCCCGGCGGAAGATCGAGGCCGAACCCATAGGAAAAGAGACCGTAAAGGCCCAACCCAAGGGCGAGTCCGACACCCAGTCCCGCCAACCAGCGCCCTCCGAAGATCCTCGACAGCGCGCTGGTGGCCAGCACCGTCGAAGCGAGGAAGCCCAGCATGGGGATCGAGACCGCATAGAGGAGAAGAGCTCCTGCGCACAGGCCCTGAGAGGCAAAGCTCGCACCCGGGCCCGTGGGTGCCGAACTGTCTTCCGGCCCCGGACCTCTGCGAACCAGGAGGGAGACACCTCCCACGGCGAAGATCCCTGCCACCAGGTAGGGGAGGGCGCGAGGCCCCACGGGGTCCACCAGGAACCCCACGGTGAACCTCCTGGCGGCACCGAAGATCCCGACCCCGGCACCCAGCAGCGAGACACCCAGGAACCGATCCAGACGCCTCAAGGGATGAGCCCCATCCTCCGGGCCAGGCCGCGGAACGTCCCCACCTGATCCTTCACGAACGTCTCGAATTCCGGGCCCACGAGCACGAACGGCTCCCACCGATAGGCTCTCGTGATATCCCCCCATTCCTGGGATGACCCGAGGGCCAGGAAGCGGTCCGACCATCCTTCGTAGACCGAGTCGGGCACGTCACCGGGGATGTAGAAGCCCCGCCAGGTAGGCCATGCCACCGGGTAGCCGGCCTGAAAGGTCGTGGGAAGCTCATCCAGCGGGGGGGAGAGTGGGTCCCGACTCATGACCGTGAGGATGCGAGCCGAGCCCGCCTCCATGTGGGGCAGGACCTCCGATACGTCTCCAGAGAAGAGGTCGACGAATCCGCCCAGCACGGCCGCCAGGGCCTCTCCCCCCCCGTCGAAGGGAACGTAACGGACGCGGAGCGGGTCGATCCCACCCGCTTCCGCCATCAACAGGACCTTCACGTGGTCCTGGCTTGCCACCGCGCTACCCCCGGCCGTCACGATGGAGGAGGGGTCGGCTCTCCACTGGGCCATGAGCTCTTCCAGGGATCTCCAGGGCGCGTCGGCCCGCACGGCGAGCACCCCGGATTCCGCCGCGAGAGCAGCTACCCAACGCACGTCGCCCACTTCCAGAGATCCGAACCTTTCCTGGGCGAGATTGAGGGTGGTGGCGGGACTCGCAGCGACGAATACGCCGGGGTCCGAGCGGCGCCGTGTAGCCAGCTGGACGAAAGCTCGGCCCCCTCCTGCGCCAGGGAGATTCACCACCTGGATATTCCCCGCGATCAGACCTGACTCCGTGAAGGCCCGGCTCGCAAGCCGACAGGCCAGATCCCATCCCCCGCCCGGGTTGGCGGGAGCGATACACTGGTATCCCGAGGTGCCCGAACCCGCCTGGCAGCCGCTGGACGCGACCAGGAGAAGAAGGCTGAGGGAGAGTATGCGCACCTTCATTCCTCGGGAAGCCTGTGATTCGGGGCCCGGGCAGATGAGGCCGGGAGAAGATTGGCAGCGACAACGGGCCAACCTATCGACCCAGGCACTAGAAGGAAAAGAGCTTGGTCACCTTCAGCGTGACGCCCCGTTCCAGCACCACTCCCCCATGAGACTCCCGGCGCTCCGAGAACACCAGGAACAGATCGCTCAGGGGAGAGTGGATGAAGTTCAGGCGTATGTTGGTGACGACCTCCTCCGAGGCGGTGTTGTACTGGAGGAAGGAGCTGAGGAAGAGGCGTCGGGAGCCCGCCAGATCCACCCGTGCACCGAATACGTCCGCGGAAAACTCCTTGCCGGGCAACGAGATCCGGTTCCGTTGCATGCGGAGATCCAGCGCGAAATGGCGACTCGGCCGCCAGGCTCCCGACATGCTCACCGAGCTCCGGTGGCCGCCGTAGTATCCCCCTCCCGAGATCTCCAATTCCCCGGAAAGGGGTCGAGCCGCACTGGACGCGTAGGAGATGGAGCCTTCGGTGAAATCGTACCGTCCCGGCAGGACCTCCCCCTCCCGGGCCACGGCGAAGGCCTCGTCGATGGCTTCGAACCGGTCCGAAACCCGAGTCTGGAGCTCTCCACCGTCCCCGAACAGGATTCCTAGCCCTGCCGTCCCTTCCCGGCTCTCCAGGGCGGAATGAAGGTTGGTGATGTAATGAAGCTCCAGGTAGGGGTTCAGCTCGTTCACCCCGGGGATGGCCGGCCTCGGGTGCGCCCCCAGGGTCCCATAGGAGTGCCGGATTCCCTTCCTGCTCACGAACCCAAGCCCCGGCTCGAAGGCGTCTCCCACCTCCCGGTACAGGGCTGAAAGGTCCCAGAGTCGGTCCCGGAAGGCGAGGGACACACGTCCGGCCCTGTTGTTCCCCTCCACCCCGGGGTAATCCGTGGCGGCCAGGTAGGAATGGAGGAAAAGCTTTCCAGCAACCGTGAGATTCAGGTCGGCGCCATAGCTCCGGTTGTATTCCCTCTCCCCCTCGCCCAGGGGGTCCCGACTCGCCACGAGGGCCCCCACCTGCAGCTCTCCGGGGAACGTCCTTCGAACCCTGGCCACGGAGAAGCTTTCGGAGGGGAGGCCCTCACCACTCTCCGTCCTCATGTTGAGGAAGCCGATGTCGAACCCCCCCGCCCTTCCCGTCAATCGGCCGCCGCCGACGATGGGGACCGGTCGCCCGGCCGAGAGACCGATTCGCCGGGAGTGGAAGAGGGTGAAATCCCGCGGAGACGCGCCCAGGCGGATGTTTCGCTCCGAGAGGTCCCCGAAGGCGAAGATGCCGGCGTTTTCCATGAAGAAATCCCGCTTCTCCGGAAAGAACAGGGAAAAGCGGGTGAGGTTCACCTGCTCCTGGTCCACCTCCACTTGAGAGAAATCCGTCCGGTACGTCAGATCCAGGGTCAGACGGGGCGTGACCCCCCACTTCAGATCCATCCCGAAGTCCGAAGTGGTTCCCACCTCCGAGGGACTCATCAGGGTCCCTCTGGAATTGGAAGCGAGGCCGAACGGCTTGAGGGTGATATTGCGAGGGTGGGGGAGACCGGAGAATCCCGAGACGGTCCCGGCGTAGGCCATCGTGTGTACCCGGGTCCTCCGGTCCACCGGCGCCCAATAGGAATCCTCGTTCTTCCGCCGGATCCTCCGGAGGAAGTTCATCCCCCAGGATTGCTCTCCCTCTCGGGGATCGAAGCGGAGTGTCGTGAAAGGAATGGCCAGCTCCACCGTCCACCCCTCGTCGTGGATGGTGGTCTCGACTTCGATGACCCCCTCCCAGGCGAGGTTCGTGGTCCTGGAGTTGTCGAAGGTCTGCCCGTCCTTCACGGCTCCGTTCGGGTTGATGAGGAACATGAAGGAATCCCGCCGGTCCAGGAAAGTATCCAGAGTCACCGCGAAGACGTCGTCGTCGTGCGTCTCGTAGTCCTGTTCCAGGAACTGATGGATGATCCCTTCGGGCTCCGAGTCCAGCATCAAGGCCCCGATGTAGATTTTCCGGTCATCGTAGAGGACTCGCACCACCGTCTCTTCGGTGGCCGGCGCACCCGCATTCGGCATGGACTGAATGAAGCCCGTAATGGGCTCGGCCTCGGCCCAGGCCGCCTCGTCGAGGACTCCGTCCATGATGAGGGGTGAGGTGGTCCTCACGGCGCGGGCAGTGGGGCGGGGCATAGCCTCCGGGTCCAGGACCGCGGAGCCGGCCGAATCGTCCCCCCCCCCGTTCCCGGTAGCCTGCGGAGCGGCGGGCGCAGGGAGGAGAAAGAGCAGAACGCCCAGGGGAAAGGCCGCGTTTCCGATTCTCACACCCAACTTGTCCTCATTTCCGACCCACGATCTCTCTGAGGGGGTGCCTCCACAGGAACCCTCCCCGTGGATCACCCCCGAGGATGCGGCGGGGACCCTGACGACGGGACCGAACGCGACGGAAGGTCGGGCGTTGCGAGAGAGGATGTCAAGGGATCCAGGGAGGCTCCCGGCTCCAGCCGGCCTGGGGACCGGCTTCAGCCTCCCGGGTCCTTTGTCTCAGAACCACTTCTTCTTCCGGAAGTACCAGACCATGGCCCCGGCTACCGCCAGCATGACGAGCCAGAGGACCGGGTATGCCCAGGGTACGTGAAGCTCCGGCATGACATCGAAATTCATCCCGTAGATCCCTGCCATGAAGGTGAGTGGGATGAAGATGGAGGCCATGATGGTGAGGACCTTCATCACCTCATTGGTCCGCTGACCCACGCTGGAGAGGTAGAGGTCCGTCATCCCGCCGGTGAGGTCCCTGAGGGTCTCCACGGTGTCGATGACCTGTATCGCGTGGTCGTAGACGTCACGCACGAAGATCTGGGTGCCCTCCGCCACCAGCTCCGACTCCGTCCGGGCGAAGGCGCTGAGGGCCTCCCGGAGGGGCCAGATGGATCTTCTTAGCAGAAGGAGCTCCTTCTTCAGGTGGTTGATCCTGTGTAGGACCTCAGGCGCCGGATCCTCCATCACCGCCTCCTCCAGATCTTCCGCAACGTCCCCAAGCTTCTCCAGGATCCCGAAATAGCGGTCCACCACCGCATCGATGAGGGCGTAGGCCAGGTAGTCGGAGCCTCTCTGGCGTATCCGTCCATGCCCGTTCCTCAGGCGTTCCCGGACGGGCTCGAGGACGTCGCCGAATCGCTCCTGAAAGGTCAGGACCCAACTCGGACCCAGGACAAGGCTGAGCTGTTCCGCGTGAACCGTGAGCGTGTCCTCGTCGAAGGTGAGCATGGGGAGCACGAAGAAGAGGTATCCCTCGTACTCCTCCATCTTCGCCCGTTGGCCCAGGGTGAGGACATCCTCCATGACGAGGAGGTGGATCCCGAAGCTGTCCCTGATCTGTCCCAGGATGTCCGTGTCGTGCAACCCATCCACGTTCACCCAGCCGACCGGGGGATTGTCCCGGATGGCGAAAGCCTCGGAGACGTCCTCCAGCGTCCGTTCCTGGAGTCTGTCCGCGTCGTACTCGAAGAGGCGAAGCCTGACCTTCTCCACCTTCTGCGGGCCGGAGTGCACCAGGGAACCCGGAGGAGCACCCGGCTTCTGGCCGCTCCTGTGAACGAGTCGCCCGGCCATGCGGACGGATCTCAGGGGATGAAGCGCGCCGTTTAGCGCCCCTTTGGTTACGGTGCCGAGGTTGGACGCAACGGAGGCGAAGTTGGTCATGGCGAATCCTCGTGTTCTCTGGTCCTACGGTTCGTCCCCCAGCAAAGCCTGCCCGCCCGATTCCCTGGTGGATGCCAGGGCGTCGTCGAACTGGCGCTGGTAGAGGCGTTGATAGACTGGGCTGCGGCCCAGGAGGTCGGTGTGGCTCCCACGATCGACGATGGTCCCGCCATCCAGCACCAGGATCCCGTCGGCACGGATCACCGTCGAGAGGCGGTGAGCGATGACGACGGTGGTCCGCCCCGCCATCAACCGGTCCAGGGCATCCTGGACCAGCGACTCGCTCTCGGCATCCAGGCTCGACGAGGCCTCGTCGAGGATGAGGACGGCCGGGCGTTCGAGCATCACCCGCGCGATGGCGACCCGCTGACGCTGGCCGGCGCTGAGAGTGACCCCCCTTTCACCAATGAGCTGGTCGTAGCCGTTGGGGAAGCTCTGGATGAAGTCGTGGGCATGGGCGTTCCGCGCGGCCGTTTCGATCTCCTGGTCACTGGCATCGGGGCGACCATAGGCCAGGTTCTCTCGCACAGTGCCGGCAAAAAGCATCGGTTCCTGAGGCACGATCCCGATGTGTGTCCGCAGATCGGTCAGCCCGAAGGTTCTCACGTCCAGGCCGTCCAGGGTAACCCTCCCGTCCTCTACATCGTAGAAGCGCGAAATGAGGGACGCCATCGTGCTCTTTCCCGCCCCGGAGGTTCCCACCAGAGCCACCCGCTCTCCAGGCGCGATCCCCACGTCGATCCCCTTGAGGACCAGTGGCAGCCCCTGTCCATACCGGAAGGTCACCCCTTCGAAGGCGACCTCCCCTCGAACCGGCGAGGGGAGTACCGCCGGCGTCTCCGGGTCCCGGAGGGCTCTGGGATGCGCCATCAGCTCGAAGATCCGCTGGGCTGCCCCCGCCGCCTCCTGAAGGTTCCCCCAGAACCCCGCGAGGGAGGTGATGGCTCCGGCGATGGTCACGGCATACAGAAGGAAGGCCACGAGGGTCCCGGGGGTAAGGGCCCCTTCCAGAACCAGGTGTCCGCCCTCCCAGAGCACCAGGACGATGCCACCGAATGCTGAGAAGGTCACCGCACCGGTGAGCCCCGCTCGTGCCACCGCTCTCCGGAGTCCTTCGTCCCTCACAGCCATGATTTCCCGGGTGAATCTCTCCTCTTCCCAGTCCTCCCGGGTGAAAGCCTGCACCGTCCGGATCTGGGTGAAGACCTGCTCCGCTCTGGACACCGCACCGGCCAGGCGATCCTGGATGCGGGTGGTGAGGCGCCGGACCCGCTTCCCGAACAGCCATCCCACCAGAGCGGCGAAGGGGATCGCGATGAGGGTGACCAGGGTCAGGCGGGGATGCGTGACAGTCACGAGAACCAGGGCTCCCACCAGGAACACCCCTTGCCGCATCAACTCGGGAATCCCGAACCTCAGGACCGCCTGGACGAGCCCCGTATCGGAGGAGATGCGTGAGGTAAGCTCACCCACCCGGCGTTCGTCGAAGAATCCCGGGGGTTGAAAGACCAGGGACCGAAATAGATCTCGCCTCAGGTCCGCCACCACCCTCTCCGAGACCGATGCGGTGAGGTAGCTCTGACCGAAGTTGTTCACGGCCTGGATCCCGAAGAGTCCAATCAGCCCCAGGGCGATGAGATTCAGGAGGGAGGCGTCTCCCGCCAGGAAGGCGGCGTCGAGGAGCTGCCTGACCACGAGGGGAAAAGCCAGGCCGATTGCGGTTCCGATGAAGAGCAGGACCCCGGCCACCGCCAGCGGTTTCTTGTAGGGTGCAACCCGAGGCGCCAGGAGCTTCAGGAACCCGAGCGTCTGCTTCGGGCTCAAGCGCTTTCCGGTACCTCCCACCGGTGGTTTATTTTCGGACATGGCTCCCCCACCTTCACGCTGGAGATGGCGCCCGCTTCCGGGAACGCAGAAACTTACCGGAAGAACCGGCTCCATTCCACGCCGGAGTCGGGCAGAGCCTCTGCCACTTCCCCCTCAGGGAGGCACGCGCCATTACCTCCCGGGTACCTGGCCGCCATGAAGAACCGACAGCACCCACAGGCCTTTCTGGTCACCGTACTCTGGACTCTCGGCCTCCTCCTTCTGGGGAGCATCGTCCACGCTACCGCATCCAGCCTCGCCTGCCCGGACTGGCCCACCTGCTTCGGGACCCTGGTTCCGGAGATGACGGGTGGTGTCTTTTGGGAGCACCTCCACCGGCTGGTGGCGGGTGGTTTGATTCTCCTCTTCGCTGCCGCGACCTGGCTCGCGTTCCGGGAGACCCCGCGGTTCGCCTGGGTGCGCTGGTGGGCCCTGGTGGGAATCGGGCTCCTCCTGATTCAGGCGGTCCTCGGCGGAGTCACCGTGCTCCTCCGGCTTCCCGATGCCGTCTCCACCTCTCACCTGGCCCTGGCATTCCTCTTTCTGGCCCTTGCCACCATTCTCGCCGTCGCCACATCCGAAGGTTGGACTCAGGGCGTCGGACCCCGTCCTGCAGCCGTTGGACCCCTTCGGAAGAGTGCCACCGCCGCCGCGACACTCGCTTTTCTGCAGTCCGTCCTGGGGGCGACCGTCCGGCACACCGACGCAGGCATGGCCTGCCCGGATGTGCCCCTTTGTCTGGGGGAGTGGATCCCTCCTCTCCACCATCCCCTGGTGGTCCTGCATTTCGGCCACAGGGCTCTGGGAGTGCTCCTTCTGTTCGCCGTATTCTGGGTCGGACACGTTGCCTTTCGGCGAAGTGACTCCCGGCGACTCCGGATGCTGGGGGTGGCAATCGTACTGGTGGCGCTGGCTCAGGTTCTGCTGGGATTCCTCTCGGTCTATTCCCGCCTCGCGGTTGTCCCCGTGGCGCTTCACACCCTCTTCGCCGCCACCTTGCTGACCCTCCTCGTGACCATCAGCGTCCTGACGTGGGCTCCCCACCAGAACCCCGGGGGAAGCGATGAACGGAGGAGGGAAGGAGCGGGGAGCGAACCGTCGAGGGTGGGTGCAGGAACCCGGCTCACCCCGACCCATGGGGCTGACGAAAGCTAAGATGACACCTCGGGCCCTCGGTGACCTGCTTGCTCCCGTCAACGCCACCCTGAACCTGGCGAGCACCCTTCTCCTTCTGGGGGGTCTCTGGTTCATCAGGAAGAGGGAAGTGCGACGGCATCGGACCGCCATGACCGGGGCCCTGGTGTCCTCCGGCCTGTTTCTCCTCTTCTACGTGGTCCGCTTCTCCCTCACCGGCACCCATCGGTTCGCCGGTGAGGGAACGGCCAGGCTCTTCTATCTGGGGATACTCTTCTCCCATATGACCCTGGCCGTCCTCATCGTACCCCTGGTCCTCCGCCTCGTCCTTCTGATCCGAACCTCCCGGTTCCACGCACACGCGAGGCTGGCTCGATGGACGTACCCTCTTTGGCTGTACGTCTCCGTTACGGGTCTACTCGTGTATCTGCTCCTGTATCACGTGTATGGGTACGTCTGATCCCGCTGGCCCGGGCGGATGCGAGAGCCGTCGAATGGCACCGGATCTCTGACCCGGAGCCCTAGCTCTTCATGGGAAGGACGATCTCGACTTCGGCCCCCCCCTCGTCCCGGTTGCGTATGAGCAGGTCACCACCCTGAGCTTTCACGGCCATTTTGGCATAGGGAAGACCCAGCCCGAGACCGCCAGGGGCAGTGGAATAGAAGGGGCTCATCGCCTGCAGAATGGCGTCGGCGCTGAACCCCGGACCCTGGTCCCGAATGAGGACCCGGACGCTGTCCACCTCCTTCCGCAGCGTTACCTGGACCGGCTTCCCGCCTCCGAACTCGCCCGCGTTGTGCAGGAGCAGGAAGATGGCATCCTTGAGCGGCTCAGGATCCACTCTTAGGCGAAGGGGCTCCTGGGATCCCTCCACCTTCACGAAGATGGTGAACTTGTCGACGAACTCCTGCGTCACCTCTCCCATCAAGTCCACGAGATTCTTCGTCTCCAGGACGGGAACCACGGGAGGATCCTCCAGGAAGAACTCCAGGTCCTCCACCGCATCCAGGGCCGCTTCGGCACTTTCCCTGAGAGCCTGGTCTCCCTCGTCCAGTCCTACCAGGAGGGGGGCTTCCACCCGGTGTCTCAGGTAGTCGGCAAGGCGCTGTAGAGATTCCCGGAGAGCTTCTTCCCGAGCCATCGACCGTGGGACCCAGCCCTTTGCCAGGAGCTCCCTGATCTCACGGACAGGGGGAAGCTCTCGGGCCGGCTCCGCCCCCGCCTCCGGGAGCCGCCCAGATCGCAGGGCTCCCAGGAGGCCGGATAGGTGCTGCCCGACCCTTCCCCCCCCTGCTCGTGCGCCCACCCACCAGCCGAGAATGCCACCCGCCAGGGCACCCAGCCCAAGAAACGCTGCTTCGTTCATCGATCAGATTGAGATGAGGTTCAAACCACTGGAGTCCCGGAGGAGAAGACTCGCCCGGTCCTCCACAGAGTTGGATCTTGGGTGCCAGGGGGACTCGGTGCAATAGGGTAGAAGCAAATCCCCGTATTCGGGGGATCTCCCTGGTGCTTCCCGGGACGGACGCAGCCCGGATGGGGGCGGGACAATCTCCACCAACGGGGAGGTGTATGGACCGGTTGCTCGAGGATGCATATTACGGGTCCCTGGAAGCATCGACTCCCCGGTCGACCGCTGGGGCAGGAGCGATACCCCTCCGAAAGGACCGAAGCGCATGGAAACATTGAGCCGACTCCAGAGCATCATCGATGAAAGCTCCGACAGGGAGAACCCCGGCCCGGAGGGTGTCAGGGAGATCTTTGACTCGGTCAGGACCATCGCGGTGGTGGGAATATCGCGGAACCCGGAGAAGGCTGCACGCCGGGTCCCCTCCTATCTGGCGGGCCGAGGATACGAGGTGATTCCCGTCAACCCCCATGTGGACCGGATTCTCGGGAAAGAAGCCAGGGGCTCCTTGCTGGAGGTCACGGAGCCCGTGGACATGGTTCTGGTGTTCCGTCCGTCAGAGGAGGCGGCGCGCATCGTGGAGGTGGCAATGAGCCGCGGAGAGAAGCCGGTGATCTGGCTCCAGGAGGGGATCCGCGCCGATGAGGTCGCCTCGAGAGCCAGAGCCCGGGGATTCACCGTGGTTCAGGACCTCTGCGCCTTCAAGGCCCACAAGGCCTTGCATCCGAGGTGAAGAACCAACCGGCCTTCTTGAGGGGTAAGGTCCGAGGACCACTCGAGCCACCTCCCCTGCTCAGCCCCCCGCGCTGAGGATGTCCTCGACCCTGTCGGCGTGCCCCTTCGGTTTCACCTTGCGCCAGACGTCCACCACCACCCCGTTTTCATCGATGATGAACGTGCTGCGTTCAATCCCCCAGTACTTCCGCCCGTACATGGACTTCTCCTTCCAGACGCCATAGGCCTCCGAGACCTGGTGGTCCTGGTCGGAGAGGAGGGGGAAATTCAGACTGTACTTGTCCCGGAACTTCTGGTGAGACGAGACGGGGTCGGGTGACACCCCGACAGCCCCTTTCTCATCGATTCTCGGGAGTGCATCCCGAAGCTCGCAGGCCTGGGTCGTACAGCCTGAGGTATTGTCCTTCGGGTAGAAGTAGAGAATGACACGTCTCCCCTTCAGGTCCCCGAGCCTCACACGCCCTCCGTCGTCGGCCGGAAGCTCGAAGTCCGGGGCGGCGTCCCCCTTCTGAATCATGGATCCCTCCATCGGTTGAACGCATTCACCCCCGGTGCGGCGGATCCCCGTCGGACGCGATCCAACGGCAGACCTCCTGCCTTTCCCCGAGGCACGCTGGATGGGCTACCCTCACGGCCCGGGAAAGGTGCCGAGAGAGAATGGTCTGGGCGAAACCCGAGAGGAGTGAGCAGGCGTGTCCCTTCGGATCCATCTCCAACAGGAAGTGTCCGCTGGCTTCGATGACGAAGGGGCCGTGAGCGAACCCTCCCACCCACCGGCCGAACAAGCTTCGAAACCGCCTCTCCACCCGTCGGCGGGCAATTGCGTAGCCGATGCGTTCCGGATACCACCTTCGACCTCTCCGGTCCCCCACCCCCTTTCCTCCCAGCACCTCACCAGTCTGAAAGAAGACCTCCTGCGCATCGGGGCGGCGGAGCACCAGACCGAAGAGTGCCCTCACCTCGTCGTCGGAGATGCCCCCGCGCCTCCTGGCCTCAGCCTTGAAACGCCGGATCTGCTGTTCCACGGCATCGCTCAGCCCAAGCCTCCTGGGCATGGTCTGGGACGGGTTCTCCGAGCCCAGAATCTCCGAGGGCAGATCGCGAATGCGGATCACCTCCAGAAGGGAAAGGCCCACCACGGCCGCAACCCTCTGCTTTCTGGAAGCCTGCACTCCTGCCATGCGCCTCCCTGGGGAATGATGTTGACGGCCTTTCGCCGGGCATCCGGGGATGGCCCGAGCACCTTTTCTCTCTACTTTCAAGTTCTTCCTTCTCTCCGCCGTGAGCAACGGATTTCGTGGGCCCGGCACCGTGGTTCCCTGCGGAGGGACGTTCCGCCAGCCCCCCCCTCTTGATCTCTGCCCCCGAACCTGACATATTTTAAACTCAAAATTCCTCTGGTTCGAAAACTTTTGTTTATAGCGACGTAGACGGTCTCGATTTCTCCGAGAGGAAGCCCACATGGCCCACCTGGATCTGTTGGATCAGGAACAGCTGAGGGACCTTCGGCCGCTGGCCGAGCTCACGGACGAGGAGTTGGTGACTGCGCACATCGAGGGGCGCACCGGTGCATTTCAGCACCTCTATGACCGTTATCGGGACAGGCTCGTTCACTTCATCGTTCGCAAGACGGGAGACCCGGATCGGGCACAGGACCTGGTTCAGGAGGCATTCATCCGAGTAACCCGGCATCTTCATCGGTTCGACACCTCCAAGAAATTCTCCACCTGGGTCTATACCATCGCCAGCAACCTCTCGAAGAACGAGCTGCGCAACCGTTCCCGGAGTCCGTTGGTGCTCTTCCAGAAGCTTCAGAACAGCTTCGACGACGATCATCGTCCGTTGCAGTTCGAGGACTCCCGCATGAGGCCGGATGATCTATACCGAAAGCGGTATCTGAGACGGATCGTGGAGGAAACGGTGGAGGAGCTCCCCGAGCATCATCGTCTCGTCTTCCGTCTCCGGGAGCTGGAAGGGAAAAGCTACGAGGAGATCGCAGACATCACCGGGGTCAACCTCGGGACCGTCAAGAGCCGGCTGCACCGTGCAAGAAGCTCCTTCGCACAGAGGATTGAAGCACTTCTCAACTGAGCTTCTCCACCCACGACAGGCGGTGGAGGCGAAGCCCGCGGGGGCCCGAAAGCCACGATTGCTTTCGGGCCCTTCTTCTTTGTTTGGGTTTTTCCCCGTGCTAACTTCCAGGCATCGAGGCGACAGGCCCAATCTGCTTCCCAGACAACCTCCAGGGAGAGAAGCCAGCGGTCATGTTTGAGAACCTTCGGCAAGCATTCAAAGAGGCTGTGGACAACTTCAAGGACGAGCTCAACAGGGACGAGGTCCCGGACGTCGTGGATCGGCTTCTCCACCAGATGCAGGAGGAGCTGACGGACGCTCAGGCTCAAGCCCACACCCTGGAAGAGCAGATCAAGAAGGCCCTTCAGCTGGCGGAGCTCGAGGAGAAGGAAGTGGCTACCTGCAGGCGCAGGGAGGCCATGGCCGGCCGCATTGGGGACGAGGAGACGGCCAGAGTCGCCGCCGAGTTCGCGGAGAAGCACGAAAAGAGGAAGACCATACAGCAGCAAAAAGCCCTGGCCCTTCGGGCTGAGCTCGAGCTGAAGAGGACAGAAGTCAAGGAGATGATGGCTCAGTTCAAGGAGGCGAAGGCGAAGCGGGAGGCTTTGACCGCCACCAAAGGGAGGGCGGAGGCACGGAGCTCCATGACCGAGGCCGATGACCTGTTTGCCCAGCTGGATCGAGTGGCGGAGAAGATCGAAGGGATAGACCACCAGCGAGAAGCGGAGGAGGAGCTTCTGGCAGACCTCGGCTCGCCAGGGGCGGGCCCGCCCCCCGGGGGCCTCTCACCGGAAGAGGAGGCGGAGGCGAAGCTCCGGGAGCTGAAGAGGATGATGGGAAAGGACTGAGGGGGGATCGTCTCTCCCGACGCCTGGAACCACCTCCTAGTGAAGGCAAAGGAAACCGGGTAGATTCTCTTCCGCTTCCACACCAGGACCTCAACCTCAACGGGATCCGATGGAGAACTGGATCGGAGTAGGCGTCTGGATCGTGATGGGCAGCCTTATCGGCCTGGCCATGAAAGCCCTCATCAGGCGGCCCGAAGCCACGCCTGGCCATACCGCGATCCTGGTGACCCTGGGTGCGTTCGCTGCCGTGATCGGTGGGATGTTGGGGGTCGGCATCTTCGCTTTCGAGGACCCGCTTGCCCTGAGCGGCGGTGGAATGGCGGGAGCCGCCGTCCTCGCCACACTCTTCACCTGCATCTACCGCTGGGGAATCAGAGGCCTCATCTGAGCGACGGCCCCCCGTCTCGCGATCCGGTGCCGGGTGAACTCCCCCTTTTCGGCCAGTGACGGCTTTCCACTACCCCACCGCGCAGGGTTCCCCCGCCCTGAAATAGAAAGACGACGACCCGCATGGGTCGCCGCCTTTTCTCGTCCCCCACGGAGGCACCCCGTGGAAGTTGGGTTAAGGAGAGGTGACCAGCCCCTCCTGTTCGGATTACGCGCCGAACTCCGCGTCGCTGACTCTCTAGCTTACGCCAACGAGCCCGCGTGATTACAGCACCGGACCCATCCCACTCCCCGCACCCCTCCGGCATCCTGTATGACGAGCCCCGGCCACGAATGGTTGCCTGGAGCGGATACCCATATTTCCGGTCGGGGAAAGTAGCCTCGTTCCCCGGCTTTGCTCCGTACGCGAGGAGGGTGAAAAAGTTTCAACAGGCCTCTAGATTGACCTCTGCCGGGAGGAGGCAGCCGGAAGATCGCGGTTCGGGCCGAGCTTCCGTGTCCAGTCCCGAATATCGGTTCCCAACCCCACGGGAGAAGACCCATGGCAGACGTTCAGGCCTACATCGACGGTGAGCTTTCTCGTTTCCGCGCCGAGCTCTTCGAGTTCCTTCGCATCCCCTCCGTCAGCGCCCGAGGGGAGCACGCTCCGGACGTCCGTGCCGCCGCCACCTGGGTGGCAGACCGGCTACGAGACGCGGGCCTGGAGGCTTCGGTGATGGAGACCCCGGGACATCCGGTGGTCCTGGGGGAATGGCGAGAGGCAGGCCCCGAAGCCCCCACCCTCCTCATCTACGGACACTACGACGTTCAGCCTCCAGAGCCGCTGGAGGAGTGGCACTCTCCGGCCTTCGAGCCCACGGTCCGGGACGGGAATCTCTTCGCTCGGGGAGCATCCGACGACAAAGGCCAACTCTTTCTGCATATCAAGGCGCTGGAAGCGCAGCTGAGGGGTGCAGGACGCCTTCCTGTGAATGTCGTCGTCCTGGCGGAAGGGGAGGAGGAGATCGGCTCCCCGAGCCTGGTTCCCTTCGTGCAAGCTCACAAGGACCGCCTCGCCTGCGATGCGGTGGTGATCTCCGATTCCTCCATGTTCGCCCAGCGCCTCCCCTCCCTCCTCTTCTCTCTCCGAGGATTGGCGTATTTCGAAATCCACGTTCAGGGTCCCGGTGGTGATCTTCATTCGGGTACGTACGGCGGGGCCGTGGTGAATCCCGGGAACGTCCTGGCGAACATCGTGGCGTCCCTGAAAGACCCCGACGGCCGCATCTCCATCCCCGGGTTCTATGACGACGTCCTGGAGTGGGACCGGGGAACCCGGGATGCACTGCAGGCGCTGCCTTTCGACGTGGAGGGGTTCAAGCGTGAAGTGGGAGCGCCGGGGTTGAACGGAGAGGAGGGATTCAGTCTCCTGGAGCGCATCTGGATCCGACCCACCTGCGACGTGAACGGTCTGCTCTGTGGATACGTCGGAGAAGGGGCGAAGACCGTGCTTCCCGCCCGTGCCATGGCCAAGGTCAGCTTCCGCCTGGTGCCGAACCAGAGGCCGGAGCGCGTGAAGGAGTTGCTGGAGACCCACGTATCCCGTGTCGCCCCTCCCGAGGTGAAGGTGCGAATCCGGGAACTGCACGGGGGAAGGCCCTGGAAAGCGGAGCTGACAGGGCCGTTCTTCGAGGCGGCCCGCAGAGCTCTGGCGGAGGCTTTCGGACAACCCCCCGTCCTCACTGGTGAGGGCGGATCCATCCCCATCGTGGTGGACTTCCAGGAAATCCTGGAGGCGCCGGTCCTTCTCATGGGGTTTGCCCCTCCCGGAGCCAACATGCACGCCCCGAACGAGTGGATTCCCCTCGAGAACTTCGAGAAGGGGATCCGAGCTGTGTCCCGGTTCTACGCGGAGCTCGGTGGCTAGGAGCCGGACGGTACCATGGATCCGGCCCTGAGGAGGGCCCTGGCTTTGTTCAGGGTCTCCTCATACTCCCGGGTCGGATCCGAGTCCACCACGATCCCCGCTCCGGCCTGGACGAAGGCCCGCGACCCCGCCACCACCACGGTCCGGATGGTGATGGCCGTGTCCATGTTCAACCCTCCGTAGGAAAAATACCCCACCGCCCCCGCGTACGGCCCCCGCTTCACCGGCTCGAGATCGTCGATGATCTCCATGGCCCGGATCTTCGGAGCACCCGACACGGTGCCGGCAGGGAAGCACGCCTTGAAGACATCCATGGCGGAGAGCCCATCCCTCAACTCCCCCTCCACCTGGCTCACCAGGTGCATGACGTGGGAATACCGCTCCACCACCATGAGCTCCGGGACGCTGACCGACCCGAAGCGAGCGACACGACCCACGTCGTTCCGCCCCAGGTCCACGAGCATCCGGTGTTCCGCAAGCTCTTTCTCGTCAGCCAGGAGGTCGGCAGCCATGGCCCGGTCCTCCTCGGCATTCCTCCCCCTCGGTCTCGTTCCCGCGATGGGACGGACCGTCACCGTTCCGTCTTCCACTCGCACCAGAACCTCCGGGGAGCTGCCCACGAGGGTCAGTCCATCCAACTCCAGGTAGTAGAGATACGGGGAAGGGTTCACCGTCCTCAGGACCCGGTACAGGTCGAAGGGCCGTCCCTGGAAGGACATTCCCAGACGTTGGCTGAGAACCACCTGAAAGGCGTCTCCCGCCCGAATGAGCTCTCTGATCCGTTCCACTGCCCGCTGGAATTCTTCCCGGGTCATGCTGCTCTCGAAGGGTGGATCGGCTTCTGGCTCCGGGTCCAGATCCAGCGGATGAAGCCCCTCCGGCGATTCCAGGCGACGAA